>CAYSHS010000198.1:0-6529 GCA_964430845.1 uncultured Pirellulales bacterium
GAGTGATTTTTCTGCTGTAAAAAGGCCATGCTCGAAAAGAGATTATGAATATTTACGTCCAGATGCGAGCAACTTAGCAGCCTTTTTATTAAGTCTTAAGAAAAAAAACGAAAAGGAATACAATTACATTCGTGACGTTATTAAGTTAGTTGCCCCGTTTTTTGATGATTTTATGTTGAGGGATTTTCCTTCTGGAATGGATGTTGATACACTTCTTGAATGGAAACAGAAAGGTTCTGATTATCCATTTCATCCAAGCCAGATATCGGATGGTACATTGAGGTTTATCTGCCTTGCTACAGCATTATTACAACCAAATCCACCTTCGACAATTTTATTAGATGAACCGGAATTGGGATTGCATCCTATGGCTTTGTCGGTATTAGCTGGATTGATACAGAAAGCCTCATTCAAGTCGCAGATTATTGTTTCTACGCAATCTGCGTCACTTATAAATTATTTTAAGCCGGAGGATATTATTCTTGTTGAGCGTAAAAATGACGAGTCTGTTTTTATGCGTCCGGATATGGAAAAATTAAAAATCTGGCTGGAAGATTATTCTTTAGGGGACCTCTGGAGCAGAAACATAATCGAGGGAGTGTCTGATCAATGAGGCGAATAAAGATTCTTGTAGAAGGCCAAACAGAAAGGATTTTTACAAATGAGATATTAGAACCTCATTTCCATGAAAAAAATTTATCCGTTATATCTGTCCTTTTGCAGGAGGCAGGAGGTATACCTAAATATTCGAGGGCTATAAAAGAAATTCTTAAAGCTCTTAAATCTGATAGAAATTCTTTTTGCACTACAATGATTGATTTCTATGGAATGCCTAATGATTGGCCGGGAAGAACGGAATCTCAATCTTGTCAGAATTATAAAGACAAAGCACAAAAAATTGAACAGGCATTATTGAATGATGCAATTAACCAAATGGGTGATAGCTGGAATCCAGCACAGTTTATTCCTTATGTACAAATGCATGAATTTGAAGCATTACTTTTCTCAGATATATCTGTGTTGGCTAATGATAATCCAAGTATTATTTTGCGGCTTACAAGCAGACTGGGGGTTTCCTGTCCAGAAGAAATTAATGATAATTATGATACCTGTCCATCTCGAAGAATAAAACAGCAAATAAAAGAATATAATAAGCAAGTGTCTGGAATTATAGCAGCGAAAAAAATTGGTTTGACTAAAATGCGCGAGAAATGCCCGCATTTTAATGAGTGGATTGAGAAACTGGAAGGGATTGGGGAGCAATAAAGAATATGCTTCGAGCAGTTATATTTGATTTTGACGGGGTAATTACGGATTCGGAGATTCTGCATCTTCGTTCCTTTAATAAAGTTCTCGCACAGTTCGACTACGAGATAAAGAAAAAAGATTATTATACGAAATATCTTGGCTATACGGATGTTGATTGTTACAGGCATCTTATTAAAGATGGATTTCTGAAAGTTGACAAGAGCCGAATCCCTGAGCTTGTCGAGCAGAAAAACAAGGTCTTCAAGGAATTGGCACAAAGCGAAGGCAGAACAATCGAAGGTGTGCGCGAGTTTCTTGCTATGCTCGAACAAAATCATATTCCAATGGCGATATGCTCCGGCGCACTGCTGAGCGAGATTGAGCTTATACTTGACGAAGCCAACCTGCGGCCATTTTTCCAGACGATAGTATCAGCAGGGCACGTAAAAAAAGGCAAGCCTCATCCTGAAGGATTTTTACGGGCATTAAGGAGACTCAACCGTGTTATTCCGGCGCAGGCGGGGATCCAAAAGCCTATTTCAGCAGGGCAATGTATTGTAATTGAAGATTCACTCTGGGGTTTGCAGGCCGCAAAAGCTGCGAAAATGCACTCTATCGCAGTAACAAATTCCTATGATGCCGGGCAATTAGTTTTAGCCGAAAAAATAGTCGATAACTTAAAAGACCTGAGTATGGATGATTTGCGGCTGCTTTGCGAGTCGAAGTAAATAGACTTCATGTTTTAAGGATAACCAGCCACAGTAAAAATTTGTTGATACGAAATTATTATTTTTGTTGGCATAAAAACTTTTTTTTGATTATAATTATAATCTGTTGAAGGTAAATATATGAAATTAGAAGAACAAAACATTTCCAAACGCCAAAATGATGAAGAATCAATCAAGGCATTAAAAGAGCTGACAAAAAAACTATGTTCGAGTGATATTTCGATTGCGAGGCTGGCCGCCTTTAATCTCTCATGGATGCAGGAAGACGGACTGGCTATTCTTTCCAATATATTGAACGGCGATTTTTCGAGAACATCCAAAAAAGCGGCTGCATACGGACTCAGGAGTATGAAAGGCAGAATGAAGAAACTGGCGGTCGAGGTTCTTCAAAAAGGTCTTAGAAGCCGGGATCGCACTACAAAAGCAGCCTGCATTAAAGCGTTGTTTCTAATGAACAAGGGTACTCCGCCGAAAGATGATTCCAATAAGAAAGGCCGGGCGGGTAAGCACAGGATTCAGGAAATTCGCAAAAAACCGGAGCCTGAAGAGTAAGCAGGCAAATATTAGAATGAGCTTGGACCGGAGCTTGTAACCTTGACGTTATTATTTGTCAGGTCAATGAAAATCTCATCGGCAAGTACGCCGTTATTATAAACAGGATTTTTTTCGTCTCCGTGAATAGTAATCGTGGATTTTTTATGGTCATAGATTAAAACACTTCCGAGAAAACGATTGTTTTCGTCTTTTTGATAATCTATTCCTCCCGAGGCAACTACTATTGAAGGTTCCAGTTTTCCTTCACCTGTTTCATTTAGCCGAATCTCTACATGACCTGCGGTGGCCATAAGCACGGGACTGTATTCATCATTATCCATTTCTATATACTGAACACTTATCATTTTATTTGGCTCCGAGCTTGCGATTATGCGATTATTATTCAAAAGATATTTTAAGCTGCTAAAGCCATTTGCATCAGCAATCCATTTTTTACCGAGAATTGAGCGGCCGCCCTGTTCTTTAGAATCTTTTATTTCCGTGTCACTTAGTGTGAGCTGGCCAGGTCCCGTAACCTGGAAAATCTGCTCCTGGGTATCATAATCGAGACTTTTACTTATTAGCTTGGTCCAGCCAAGAATTTGGTTCGGGGAATTATTGCCGATTACGCCTGCTTTGCTTTTTTTAGCTACTGTTAATTCCACCTTATCGCCGTCAGCGTTTAAGTGCCTGATTCCTGTAAGTGAAGAAGTTGGGCTTTGTTCGTTAATATCCTCAGGCAGGTCAACAATAATCTTGTCCGACAGGAGGGCAAGCTCTTGTATGAAATCCGCATCCTGTCGAAGCATCGAACTGCGGCAGGAGCCATCTACAATGATTTGACGCGAAGATGACAGATATCGTGCCTGTTTTCGAGCTGTTATATTGATCGGTAAAAGCGATTGAGGTGTTCCCATGTTGTTCGGATCCTTCATGAAAAACTTCAAATCGACCGGGCCGGCGGCTGTTATATCGGAGAATGCAAATGACTGCGCGGAATTTTCCTTAGGTAATTCTATTTTAAGATTCGAGGATTTGAGCGAAACAAACTGCTCTTTCCCCGTCTCTTCGGAACCAACCTGGCAAAGACAATCCTTATCGAAAATAACCTGTTTCATTGCGGGTAAATACAAGGCTTTTTCCTTGGCTGTAATTTTTACAGGAATAATTTTCTGCTCCTCTGTTGCGGCATTGGAATCCGGGATATAAAATACAAGCTCGGCAGGACCTATAGCAATTATGTCTGATAAGGACGATACCTGCTCGGGCCTGCTTTTTGGAAGATTAATTATCAGCATGGGAGATGAAAACGCAGCATATTTTTCCCGGCCCAGATTTTTCTGGGGAATCCTGCATAAAGAATCCCCCTCAAAAACAACCTGGTTGGCGGCTTTGATAAATTTAGCTCCTTTCCGAGATGTTATAGTAACAGGAAATGACCGGAGATTCGGGTCGGGAACATTCAAGTCTTCTACATAGAAAGTAAGCTCCGTCGGGCCGGTTGCTATGGAATCGCCTTCAAGTGTTGTTAATTGTATTTTTTGGGTAATAAGGGTGTTTTTTTCAACTGCGTCTTCAAATTCAGGCTTTTCTATATCGGTGATAGTTTGAGCGGGATTTTTAAATTCATTTATTTTTCCTGAATCCTTTGGTGTAATAATAAGCCCATTATCGCAGGTTATCACAACATCGACAAGCTCCTCCGGCGGTTTTTCGGCCTTGTTAGGTTCCGACGCGACATTATTTAGCTTGTTCGGATCGTTCTCAGGAGCAGATTCGCCAGGTGCATTTTCATCTTCTATTTCATGTGACCATATGATGTCGTCAATTTGAATTTCCGAGGCAGCAAAAACACGCTGGTCAGGGGTGTCGATTAAGACGTTTTTACTGAATAAGCAGGTATAGGATTTATCTTGTGATGGTTTTTGAGAGTTAACAATAACAGCAGATTGGCCGGTTTTTTCTTCCCCCCTGTTTTCTTTAGAGGATTGAACAGTTCGGCTCGTCGTGCCAAGAGTTGCACGTCGTATTTTTACGTTCAGGGTATCCAGGTCAGCTATTCTGAAAAATTCGAGGCGTTCCTGCTCATCATTATAAATCAGCTCCATGCCTGCACCGCTTAACTGAACGGTTTTTGAAAAGAACTGCAAATTACCAGTAGTCGAAAGCTGGGATTTTTCACTGATGAAAGCAAGGTTTTCAAGATATATTGCACTTTCTTCGATACTCCCTGATCTTCCGGACAAGATATTTACCACAACATTTCCGCTGAAAGTTGCATCTTTGGGAATTGTTTTATCGCCGATTTTATCAACCTGGACGACACCCTGGTCTGCTTTCATATAACATGTAAAATCATCGTGATATATATTCATATAAGGTTTTTCAAGCTCCCAGATGTCACCTTCTGTGTGCAGGAGTTTTTGAAATCCGAATTCCCGCTCGATTTCACCTTTCTTGTTTCGAGTAATATATGAAAAATTTTCAGCGGTTCCAATCCCAATGTCACCACCTGGTGTTGATATTTTTCCGATAGTGCCGGTATCGCCTGCATTACTGTCTTCCTGGTTACTGACATATTCCTGTCTTGGATTGGTATTGATCGGTGGTGTTTTATCGATGCGGCTGTAAAGCACAAATACACCAATTACAATTGCAAGTGAAACGATTCCTATAACAAATTTTCTCATACGGGGAGCTCCGTTTTATTTTTCAGGCCAGGTATCTTTCAACAAGTTCCTGCCACCTGCCCGAGTTTTTCAAAATATACTCTATCGCTTCTCGCACGGCGCCGCTTCCACCCCGGCGAATTGTCACGAAATCAGCCTGCTTTTTCACATCGTCAACTGCATTGGCAACTGCAACTGAGAATCCAACGTATCTCATTACAGGCAAATCCATTAAGTCGTCCCCGACATACGCAACGGATTCAGGGGGAAGAGCAAGCTGTTTAAGAAATTCCTCAAGCGCAGGCAGTTTATTATGACAATTCTCGAAAACATATTCTATTTCCAATTGTTTTGCTCGATGCCTTGTCGGTTCGGAGATTCTGCCGCTAAGAAGCGCTATTTTGAGTCCTGCACGCCGCCACATTCGAATTCCATGACCATCGAGTGAGTTGAAAAACTTGCTTTCACTGCCATCGCCATTTATTACAATAGTTCCATCAGTCAGGACTCCATCTACATCAAGAACCAGCAGCTTTATATCGGCAAGATTTTGCATCTTATATTTTTGTTTATCCCACAATTTTAATCGTTACAATGTCCTGAATATCAATTAAACCGACAGGTTTTCCATCTGCATCCACTACAGGAAGCTCATCAATTCTGTATTTATGAAAAATCGCTGTAGCCTCAGCGGCCAGCGCATCCGCTCTTATCATCTTGCAGTTTCCTGTCATCACATCACCTGCGGTTAGCTTAAAACACCTGCTTTTATATTTCGTAATCAGCCTGCGAAGGTCGGCGTCGGTGATTATACCCACTAATTTCTCATTTTTTCCTATAACCATAACGGCGCCGTGTCTTTTAACATCGCCTGTTTCTTCGAGAAGCTGTTCTATCGTATCGTTAATATCAGCGATGGGCAGCTTTTCACCGGGCCTGAACATCATCGATTGTTCTACTGTCATCAGCTTGGTACCTAACGAGCCGCCGGGATGAAATCGCACATAATCCTCAACGCTGAAATTTCGTGCCTTCATAATCGTAAAAGCGATTGCATCTCCGACTGCAAGCATACAGGTCGTCGATACACTCGGCGCCACACCGAGAGGACATGCTTCATCCATCCTGCCCATGCAAAGGGCTATATCACTGTATTTGCACAGAGTTGAATCGCTTTGGCCTGTTATTGCTATGAGTTTGATATCAAGCTGCTTTACGAGGTTTATCAGGCGTGTGATTTCATCAGTTTCCCCACCATAACTCAGGACTAATACAATATCATCTTTTCGCAGCCTGCCTAAATCGCCATGCACCGCCTCGGCGGGATGAAGAAAATGGCTCGGCGTACCA
>CAYSHS010000199.1:0-6507 GCA_964430845.1 uncultured Pirellulales bacterium
GAAGGTGACAGGCAGGAAATGATTGCACGCTCGGAAGGTGAAAAACAAAGACGCATTAATGAAGCCGAAGGTAAAGCGATAGAGATTCAGAGAGTAGCAGAAGCGACTGCTCTTGGTATTCGTGAAATTGCCAAAGCAATAAATGAAGATGGCGGAACCAGCGCCGTGAACCTTCGAATTGCAGAGCAGTATTTAAATGAGTTCGGCAGACTTGCACAGACAAACAACACAATGATAATTCCGACTAATCTTGCTGACATAGCAGGCATAATAAAAACAGCCAAAAGTGTGATTCAGCAACAAACAAAACCTGAAAACAAGAATGGGTAAGTTATTGATTACTATCGAATTTTTGCGAAAAGGTATTTGGGCAAAGAGTTTATATATATAATATTATCGACAGAATTGACTACTAGCAAGTTTGCACTTAATCTATATGAGCGTGTGACGGAGAAATAATTATGAACGTATTCAGTAGATTCGATGTTAATAAAAAACTATTTTTTCTTCTCCTTCTGGCGAGTATTTTGGGTGGCATAGCCGCTTTTCCATATACTTGTTCTATCAGCACTTTTGAAATGCCAAAGCCGTTATTCTTGTTCGTTACGGCTATTGTTATCCAAATTGTAATAATGTTCTCTATATTCATCTTTACCGGTTTATTTCTTGGGAAAAAAACAGGTCTTGGAACGCCAATAATTGAAGATTGGTTGAAGGGAGAGCCTGTAAAAGAAAAAATAAAATCCTTTCTTTTTTATTCTATAGTATTAGGGATATTTGTTGGATTATCATTATTTATTCTTGATCGATTTGTATTTGCAGCTTTTGTCGAGCCTATAACTGCCTATCAGTCTGAACCACCTTTGTGGCAAAGATTTCTGGTTAGTTTTTATGGTGGTATTAACGAAGAAATTTCACTGAGACTTTTTTTGATGACTCTAATTGTTTGGATTAGCGCTAAGATCGGGAAAGCAAAGAATAATATACCTACTGGTTTAACCTTTTGGTTTGCGATAATCCTGACAAGTATTCTTTTTGGTCTCGGTCATCTGCCAATGACCGCTCAGCTTATGAAAATAACTCCGGTTGTGGTTATACGTGCTATCGTACTGAATGGTATTGCCGGAATCGTTTTTGGATGGCTTTTCTGGAAGAAAGGATTGTTGTCGGCAATTATTTCACACTTTTCTACTGACATAATATTGCATGTAATCCTTTCATCGTTATATTAGTTATATATATGGTGTCCCAAATAGGATTATTGAATACTTGCAATTCATTGATAATTCTTTACTATATCCATGTTATTAATTTTCGATAGCCAGCAATGGATAGGAATCGGGCCGTGTACTTTCCAGGCGAGCAGGGCGTTAATGTATTTTGTGTATTTCCTGGCTGGTGCCGCGAGTGGATATGGACAACCATAGGTCCTTTATGTTTTACTGGTTTTATTCTTGTCGCTATCAAGGAAGATTTCAATCCTTATATAAAGGGCTTAATTTTTGTCGTAACTTGTGCCGCAATCATAATGTGTACAATCGCGATTTTTGTCAGGTATGCGCATCGACGTTTTCGCATCCTTGACAGCTTGAGCGATAACGTTTATGGAATTTATATTGTTCATTATACATTTATGACCTGGCTGCAATATGGATTGCTGCGCAGCGAGTTAAATCCATTCTTAAAAGGAACGTTGGTATTCGTTGGAACTTTGATTTTGAGTTGGTTGACAATCGCGGCTATTCGCATGATACCAAACGTAAAGAAAGTCATATAAATCAGGATTTCATTAAATTAGAAAATCCAATTAATTTTCGCATTTCAAAGATATAATATTGCACTATCACGAAAAAAGTCGATAATATATTTCGAGGGTGAATATATAAGGATGAACTAAATGGTTGGAATCATATCACAACCTGATACACAGAAGAAACTGGAAATATTGAGCACGGATGCGCAATACGATTTAGCGTGTGCGTGCGGGAGCAGTGATTATCAAAGCCGCAAACGAGGTAGTGACGGCAAATGGGTATATCCGGTTACACTTCCAAACGGAGGCAAGAGCATACTTTTCAAGACACTCATTTCAAATGTCTGCAAAAATGATTGTAAATATTGCCCTCTAAGAGAGCAGATGGATATTCGCAGATGTACGCTTAATCCGGAAGAAACAGCAAAGGTTTTCCTGGATTATTATAATCAGAAAAAAGTTTTCGGTCTTTTTCTAAGTTCTGGCGTGTTCGGTTCATCCGATATAACAATGGAAAGGTTAAATTCCATAGCAAAAATATTGAGAAAAAAGCATAGATTTAAGGGTTATATTCATTTAAAGGTCATTCCCGGCGCCAGCAATGCGGCAGTGGAAGAAGCAGTTTCACTTGCCAGTGCGGTTTCTCTTAATATTGAAACTCCCGGCGAAAAGAATCTCGCCAAACTTTCTACTAAGAAGAATTACATCAAAGATATAATCGAGCCTATCAAACTTATTAGTAATCTCACCCAAAAAGGTTCGAGATACCAAAGAGTAAAACAGACAACCCAGTTCATTGTAGGAGCGGCGGGGGAGCAGGACAAAGAAATTGTAAAATATATGTTCGGGTTATATGATAGGCTGAATATGCACAGGATTTATTTCAGCGCTTACCAGAGAGGATTGGGAGAAGAGTCGTTGTTGGCTGAAAGAAATGAAATGACAAGTCCGACAGATATTTTGACACGTGAGCACAGGTTATACCAGGTGGATTTTCTGCTTCGCAAATATGGTTTCAGGGAATCCGATATAATGTTCGAGAGTGATGGAAACCTTTCGCTTACGAATGACCCGAAGGAAATATGGGCGGGCAGCCATCCGGAAATGTTTCCTGTAGATATAAACAGAGCTTCGAGATTTTCACTTCTGAAAGTTCCGGGTCTGGGGCCGGCTACAGTAAATCGCATAATTGAATCACGAAAAAACTCAACAATCAGGTCTATCGAACAAGTGGGAAAAGTCGGAGTAAGACTGAATAAAGCCAGAAAATATTTAGCTTTTTGACATAAATTTTTATTTTTAAGTGTATAAGTTTTGAGTTATAATGGAGTCAAGTGAACTAAAGTGCCCCTTTAGATGCTTCATTTTAATTTTAGTCATTTTAGGCACTTTTAATTTATAAACTTTTTTAATTTTTATGGAGATGTAGATGAGCAAACTGGTTCCAACAAAAGTATTTCTCACCAAGGGTATAGGACGACACAGGTATCAGCTCAAGTCTTTCGAGGAAGCTCTTCGCAAAGCTGGCGTCGCTCAGCAAAATTTAGTAACTGTTTCGTCCATTTTGCCTCCTAAATGCAAGATGGTCAGTAAAGATAACGGCTTGAAAAGTCTGTGCCCGGGAGAGATATGTTTTTGCGTAATGGCCAGGTCCGATACTGACGAGCATGGAAGATTAGTCGCATCCTCGATAGGAGTGGCAGTTCCCAGGGACCGCAACCAGTGGGGTTATCTCAGTGAAGTTCACGGTCACGGAATGAACCAAACGACCGCATCGGATATGGCAGAGGACCTTGCTGCGGGAATGCTCGGTACAACGCTCGGACTGGAGGTCGATCCGAATAAAGCGTGGTCGGAAAAGGAGCAGGTTTATAAATCAAGCGGAATGATCATACGAACAACCAATATTACACAAACTGCAAGAGGCAAGCAGGATTTGTGGACAACTACCGTAGCGCTTGCGGTATTTCTGTTCGATTAGGATTCATGAGAAAAAAGACTAATTTTGGAGATTTGCCTGATGAATACTCGAGCCTTGATAAGGCTGAGATTGTGATAGTACCCGTCCCGTATGATGGTACAAGCACATGGCAAAAAGGCGCGGATAAGGGGCCTGAAGCTTTAATTGAAGCCTCAGGTCATATGGAGTTGTATGACATCGAGACTGATTCACAGGTTTATTTGAAAGGTATATTTACAGCCGAACCTGTTAATACGAAAATATTGCCGGGCGAAATAGTCGAATCTGTGGAAAAAGCAGTCCGGCCTTATTTAGAGATAAATAAATTTGTCGTTGTCATTGGGGGTGAACATTCGGTCAGCACAGGCTCGGTAAAGGCGCATTTAGAGAAATATGGTAATCTTTCTGTTTTGCAGCTTGATGCCCATTCTGATTTGAGGGATGAATACGAAGGCTCGAAATACAATCATGCCTGTGTTATGGCACGGATTTCCGAAATGTGCCCGATTGTGCAGGTTGGTATAAGAAGCATGGATTATTCGGAAAAAAAATCTATTGACATGAGAGGCGTTTTCTTTGCTGAGAATATCCATAATAGCAATGATTGGATGGAAAAAGTGCTCTCCAGGCTATCAGAAAAGGTTTATATTACTATTGATCTTGATGTTTTTGACCCCTCGATAATGCCTTCTACAGGAACTCCTGAACCAGGGGGATTATTATGGTATAATGTAATAATGTTGTTAAAAGCCGTATTTGACGATAAAGATGTAGTGGGCTTTGATATTGTAGAGTTATGTCCGGTTAAAAGAAATAAAGCGCCGGATTTTATGGCCGCAAAACTGATTTATAAACTTTTAAGCTATAAATATTGTCGGATTAATACGGAAAGGATATGAAAATGGTCGAAAATAAAATGAAACTTAAATTTTTAGTAATGTTAGCTTTCATTGTAGCACTGACAGGCTGCAGCAAAAAAGATGAGATTAAGGCCCTTAAAGAGCAGCTTACAAGGACACAGGACGAATTAGACCGCTGGAAAAGAAGATACGATGCCCAGTCCGAGGACTTGAAAAATGCAAGAGCCGCCCGCAGAAGCCTTGGTAATCAGCTTGATACCGTAAAGGATGATGCTTATTCTATTACTCAAGAGATACAAGCGCAATATGCCAATCAGGTTGAATATATAGCTTATCTCGAATCTGAAATACAACAAAGAGATGCTACGATTCAGGATCAGGAAGATATTATAGCACAACAGGAAGCTGCTTTTCAGGAATTTATGGATATGACAGGGCAGCCGATGGATATGCAGGCACAGGAAGGTTATTAAAAATTAAAACAGAGTATAAGCTATTTTGGCTCTTTGGTAGTGAAAAAGTGGTTTACAAGATAGCATCAACACGCTGTTTTAAGATTAAACGTTTTCTTGTAAATCATATCAACCAGGGGATTTGGCGGATTTATAGCCATTTTTTTAATAGTTTAAATTATTTTAAGCATTTCTTTATATCAGTATTGATTCCGGCAATGTTTGACTTTAGAATAAAGAGCGCATGGAATTTATTTAAAATTGTTGCATTTTATTCCGGTAATGGTTACTATTTAGGTATGAAAGAGGTTTTGGCGAATGAATAAGCCGAACGAAAAAACTTTGAATAATACTGACGTAGCCGTAAAAAAGGCAATAAATGATTATATTGCCCGCCTTAGCGATGAGCATCGTATGCTCGTTGTTCTTAAATCGCAGCTTTATGGCGGAACCTGGGAGCCGATGCTTGATGACCTGAAAAATCGGCTGGAAGGGAAGCCTTATATATTTAAGCTGGTAAACAGGATTAAAGATGATGTCGCAAGAATTCAGGAGATGAAGGAGTTCGAAGAAGAGAATAATATTGACCTGGCAGATTTTATTGAGCTGCCCTGAATAAGCATTAATAAATAATGATAAATTCATTATACGCAACCTGGGAGGATTAACAGTTCAACGGGTTTCATAAATTTGGTATGGTGATGAAATGTTCATTCTTGGTGTGAGGAGAAGTCTAAATGTGCAGATTATTTAAATACAGTTTTATTTTAACGGCAGCGTTTCTATTTTTTTCACCGACTCAGGGCAGTTTTGCCTCGTCGGGCATTTCAGGGCACCTTGTTTCACCGGAGCTGCTGAAATCTGCGAACTTAAGGCTTGTCTGGGAGAATTCACTGCCGCTGAAAAAAAAGGAAAGAATGGAACGAATGTTGATTCTTGGCGACCAAATCTATCTGATTTCCAATCGTAATTTTACTATGGCGCTCGACAGGAAAACCGGAACAAAAATATTCAACAGGACCATTGCATCTGAGGGATTGACTACGGAAGGATTCAATGTTTTCGATAATGAGATATTATATTTCGTAGGTAACAGGTATATTGAGCTTGAAGCGGGAACTGGTATTGAAATGAAAACTACTAAGGTTGGCTTTGATATAGCAGGTCCTGTTGTCCGCAATAATTCCTTTTTTTATGTTAGCGGCATAGACAAACGTCTGCACGTATTCAAAGCAGAGGACAGGGTCGAGATATTTAAGGTTGCCGCTGATAATGACTCGATGATTACTACGGTTAAAGCAGATGAGGATTATGTCGTATTTGGAACCGATCAGGGTAATGTATATAGTATGCTGCCGGATTCACCGAAAGAACTTTGGAAATTTGAAGCGGCGGGAGGTTTGGTTGGACAGATTGTCAGGGATAGTAGTAGCTTGTATTTTTCAGGCCAGGATATGAATGTTTACAGGATTGATGTGCCGA
>CAYSHS010000200.1:0-6503 GCA_964430845.1 uncultured Pirellulales bacterium
TGCATTTTTCGCAACCGATACAACCCTGAAATTGAATATCTTTTAACCTTAATGCCCTGGAAATCCGATCCGGGTCTGACAGTCCCGCAAGAACCAGGCAGGCGCCGAATATTATACCTACAACAAGAATGATAATATGGGTAATCATATCAATTTCTTAGATTATTTTTACCTGAAGTTACGGGATAAACAATATATGCAATAAGCACGCTCGAAATAAACATCGCGATAGTAAATGGAACTGCAGAAAGGGACAATTCAGATAAGCCTGTAATGAAATTTCCACTCACGCCTCCATATGCGATTCCCGCACCGAGGAGCATTAAAAAACCTCCGAAAAAGCCTGCAATCATGCGAACTATGATTGGAGTGTTATGATTTTGCTGCCATAAATCGGATGTTGTTCGCAATTTCCATATCCCGAGCTGTACTGTGGCAATACAAGCGCCAATCACAATCCCGATAACCAGCCACCACCCATAGTCAGGTTTCGCATATTCCTTATTTTGTCTGAGAGGATGACTCTCGATGTACTCAGGGGCGGCTGATTCGAGCATCTTCATATTGGAAGCTACAAATTGAGGTGAAATATCAAGAGACTGTGATAAACTCACAGCCAAAACCTGGACAAGTCCCAATAAAATGCCGGCGACCCACCATGGTACAGGTTCTATTTGAGTATTAGGTTTATTCATTAGGAACTCTTCCGTACTTTATAAAAAGTCCAATAAATTCCACCTTTGCACCTTCGATTAAAATTATAATCGTATTTTGTTCTATGTCAAGAAACATTGGCAAAAAAACCTCGCCGCGACCTCGAAAACTGCCCCTTTTACCAAAAAATCGCTCGACAACCATGCAATTCCGGGTTTATAATACCTGAACCGAAGGTTTATGCGCCCGTAGCTCAATTGGATAGAGTGACGGACTTCGAATCCGAAGGTTGCAGGTTCGAGTCCTGCCGGGCGCGTTTTTAGATACTTAAACGATAAAATGCTGAATCGATATATGTTGTAAAATAATTTTCAAATCTTGTTAATATAAGAGAGCTTGACAGTTGAGGATTTACAGGAAGTTTTGCCTGAATTGAAAGTTGGGCGTTAAAGTAAAATTACTTCAATAATTCCTCTGCGTAAGTGCGCCATTTTTCGTGGCCGTGTTGTAAAAAATAGTCGAGTGAGTTGTCGTCTGTGAGCTTGCCTAAGATAATTTTTCGTTTATTTTCTTCGGGAATTTCATTAATTATTTTCAGCCGCATCTTTTCAAGCTCGTTGAGGAAGTCGCCGTGCTTTTCGGTGAAAATCTTCTCTAACTTTTTTCTTATATGGCCTGCGTAAGCAGGGCACTTCCCATCGGTGCTGACTGCTATTTGAAGGTCGCCTCTTTTAACTACGGCAGGCACGAAAAAATCGCAAAGGTCCGGCTCATCGACGACATTGCACAAAATCTCTAATTCCTGGCAGTCTTTGTAGATTTGCTTATTAAGCTCATGGTCGTTTGTCGCCGCGATAGCGAGAGCTGTCGCTGTGAGATAAATTTTCTCGTATTTTGATTTAATCAACTCTGCGTTTTTATTTTTGCACATGGCAACCATCAGCTTGTCGATATTTTCCGCTACGACAATCAGCCTGGCGCCGGAATCCAGAAGTATTTGAGCCTTGCGCACAGCTACAGCCCCGCCGCCTATAACAACCGCTCTGCGGCCGCTCAATTCCAGGAATATAGGATATTTAGCCATAATGAAAAATTATAAAGTTCCCACGACTGAAATAGCAATAAGGAAATTACTCGTTTTTCATATAAGAGTTGTGCAAAAATGAGAAAAGGCATATATTATTTAAAAATCCGCCAGAAAAAATTTGGCGGATACAAGGTATCGAAGTAATAGATTCCCGCCTGCGCGGGAATGACATGTATCTGTTTGTTAATGTTATATATAAAGTTATGATAATTCTTCTTCATAAATCGGTCAGTTTGAGTATGCAACCGGTAGAAATCCTGTCTTTATCAACATAAATATTTAGCCTTTTCAAGTCGCGGATTCGGAGTTATAGTAATAGCAGAATACAAAAATGTTGGAATTGGTGGGCGCTCGTCACGGCGAAGACCGATGCCGTAGCAGGACAGCCCGCCCTGCATAAGGATTAAATTAATGAAAGCAGCACTTGTCGGTTTGATGCAGTCGGGTAAAAGTACTATTCTTTCCGCTATAAGCGGCAAGCAGGCTCCCGCAGTCGGCTCGACTGCGATAGAAGAAGCAATAGTTCCAGTGCCGGACGAGCGATTTGATTTTCTTGAAAAATACAGCAAGCCCGAGAAAGTAGTTCACGCGACTATAGATTGTCTCGATACGCCCGGCTTCAATTTTGCAGATGAGCACGGCAGGGCGGCGGCGCGTCGATTGATAAATAAAATAAGAACTATCGATTTACTCGTTCTTGTTGTAAGGGCATTTGAAAATTCCTCTGTGCCTGCCTATCGAAACAGGGTAAATCCCCTGGCAGATTTGGCAGAGCTTCAAACCGAGCTTCTGCTGGCTGACCTGGAGCTTGTTACGACGCGAATCGAAAAGCTCGAAGCACAGGTAACTAAGCCAACCAAGACCCAGCCTCATGATAAAGCAGAGCTGGCGCTGCAGAAAAAATTGCAGGAAGCGATAGAAGCGGAAAAACCCATCAGCTCGGTTATCGAAAACGATGCCGAGCGGGAGATAATAAAGCCGCTGGGCTTTTTAACATTAAAGCCGATGATAGTTGTTGTAAATGTCGGCGAGGAACAGCCCGATGAGAAGCTCGATTTCGGGGAACGTCTCGACAGCTCGGTGCCTGTGACTTCTTTTTGCGCTAAGCTTGAGCTTGAGCTATCGCAGTTAGACCCTGAAAGCAGGGCGGAATTCAAAGCCGATTTAGGCATAACCGAATCTGCGGCCAGTAAATTTGTCAATAGCTGCTATTCCGCGCTCGGCCTGATAAGCTTTCTTACCATCGGCTCCGATGAAGTGCGTGCCTGGCCTATCAGGAAAGGCACAATCGCAGTCGAAGCGGCGGGCAAGGTGCATAGTGACATTCAGCGGGGCTTTATCAGGGCAGAAACTTTCGCTTATGACGACCTGGTAGAGTACGGTGACGAAAAAGCGCTCAAGGCCGCAGGTAAAATCAGGCTCGAAGGCAAGGAATATGTTGTTAAAGATGGAGATATTATTAATTTCAGGTTTAATGTATAACTCGTGTGAAACGGGAAAGTCACATTTGTGAAGAAAAATCTTTATATTTATATCCCGGCGTTATTAACGATTCTTGTAGTTGTTCTCGTAATTTACATTGTTAATTCGAGTGCTTCTGTGTCACAGCTCTATGGCTATGAAATCATTAATACTTTCCCTCACGACCCGAATGCCTTCACACAGGGTCTTGTTTACGAAGATGGTTGCCTGTACGAAGGCACGGGTTTAAATGGACATTCTTCCATACGCAAAGTTGAGCTTGAGACGGGAAAAGTTATCCGTATTTATCATCTTGACGACAAATATTTCGGCGAGGGGATTACAATTTTCGGAAACAAAATTTTCCAGCTTACATATCAATCTCATGCTGGTTTTGTTTATGACAAAAATACATTTGAACAATTACGAGATTTCAGTTATCCGACCGAAGGCTGGGGTCTTACACATGACAGCAAACACCTGATAATGAGTGACGGTACTCCGACCTTGTATATCCTTGACCCGAACTCTCTCGAACGAATAGCGAGAGTGGCAGTTTATTATAACGGCTCTTTACTGAAAAATCTTAATGAGCTTGAATATATAAACGGTAAAATTTATGCTAATATCTGGCAAACTGACAACATTGCTATTATTGACCCGCAGACAGGGCATGTTATAAACATGATAGATTTAAAAGGACTGCTGAAAGACCAGGATATAAATGGACCGATTGATGTTTTGAATGGAATAGCATATGATGCTAAGGAAAAACGGTTATTCGTAACCGGAAAGTACTGGCCAAAGCTATTCGAGATTAAGCTGGTTCCAAAAAAATAAATTTGATGAGATAAAAGATAATTATGAAAGCAATGTTTCTGACAGCATTGAGGCAGATGGAATTAAGAGAAGCTCCAGAGCCTGAGATTGAAAAAGATACTGATGTATTGTTAAAAATCGCAGCGGCAGGTGTTTGCGGCTCCGATGTTCATTATTACGAAACAGGCAGAATAGGCTCGCAGGTTGTCGAGTTCCCGTTTGTAGTAGGTCACGAATGCGCAGCTATAGTTCAGGAGACAGGCAGAGCAGTGACACGAGTAAAAGCCGGCCGGCAGGTTGTTGTCGAGCCTGCGTTTTCCTGTCACAACTGCGATCAGTGCAGAATGGGCAGGGAGCATACGTGCAGGAATATTCGTTTTCTCGGAACTCCCGGGCAGATGGGAGGATGTCTGTGCGAATATATTGTTGTGCCGCAGGAGAATTGCTTTCCGACAAAAGACTTAATTACTCTTGAGCAGGGCGCTTTATGCGAGCCTTTATCGATAGGAGTATATGCAATAAAGCAAGCGGAATTATCCGAAGGAGCGAATATCGCAATCCTCGGTTCCGGGCCTATCGGTCTTTGTGTTTTATTAGCGGCAAAAGAACAAAATGCAGGGAAAATATATGTTACCGATAAAATTGATTCGCGTCTTGAAGCTGCGCGAAGACTTGGAATATCTTATACCGGGAATCCTGAAAAAGTCGATATAGTCGAAGAAATTCTCACTGCTGAACCTCTTGGTATCGATTGCATCTTCGAGTGCTGCGGCCAGCAGGAGGCTCTCGATCAGGCGTTCGATATTCTTAAACCTGGCGGGCAGCTTGTTATTGTCGGTATTCCAAGACAGGATTTAATTTCTTTCAGTGCAGACAGGTTCCGCAGAAAAGAAATCACAATCAAGTATATTCGCAGGCAAAACCATTGCGTCCGGCCTGCGATTGATTTGATTGCATCAGGGAAAATCAATGTTGATTTTATGATAACTCATCGTTTTTCTTTGGAGCAGACACAGGACGCGTTTGATTTGCTTACTGACTATCGTGACGGTGTGATTAAAGCAATGATACACATGTAATCATTGTATTCGAGAGAACATAAATAAGGAGTTTGTAAAATGGCGGGAAAATCGGTAATAATAATCGGCTCAGGCTTTGGCGGCCTTGTTGCAGGGAATCTCCTGGCCAAGAAAGGGCATAAAGTCACTATATTCGAGTCTCACTCCTCTCCCGGAGGTTATACCGCAGGTTTTTACAAAAAAGGATTTTACTTCGAGAGCGGCACACTTTCCTTCGAGGCTTCAGCTTCGATATTCAGGGCAATGAGGGACATCGGGGTATTCGAGGATATAGCATTTGTAAGAGAAAAAATGCGATGGCTGTTATCCTTCAATTCGCAGAAAGAGGAAAAGCGCATCGATGTGATTCCCGAAAAATATGAAGATTTCAAAAAAATGCTTTATACCGCTTTTCCATCCGAAGCTGATAAGCTCGATAAATATTTTCACGAGGTGGATCTTATGTATGAAGCATCAGCCGTTAATGACAATAAAGTTATTCCCTTTCTATACAGCGGCTTCAGATTTTTTCTCTCAGTGATTTCTTATTTGTTCCGAGCGAGAAAATCGATGAAAATAGTAAAAAGCCTCGGAGATATGACAATAAGTGAATTTAACGAGCAATTTTTCGAAAAAGATTCTAAAGTTTGCAAATTACTTAATGATCTTATGTATCCGGATATGGCTGCCTGGATGTTAGGCTCAATTATGGGTATGTATAACGATTACTGGACAGTCTCGAAAGGTATGCAATCCTGGGCTGATGTGCTTGCTAATAATTTCAAAAAGCTGGGAGGAGAGCTTAAGCTCAATTCATATGTTGAAAAAATAATAACTCAAAACGGAGCCGCTGTTGGAGTTTCATGTAAAGATGTTATTTATAAGGCCGACTATGTTATTTCTGCCTCCGATTACAAGAAGACTTTTCTGAAATTGCTCGACAACAAATCTCTAATACCCTCCGAATTGCAGGAAAGAATTACAAAAGCGGCTGTCTCGGAACCTGTTTTTACAGTGTATCTCGGACTTAATTTATCAAACCGGGAACTACAAAAATATATGAAGATACATCATGTTCTCTATTGCGACCTTGATGCTGATGACTCGAACGATGAAACCTATTTCGATAACTGCTCGTGTCTTTTATATTCACTATCGATGTTAAATCCGGACCTGGCACCCGAGGGCAAGTCTTCGCTTATGCTTATGACAATGCCGCCGGCAGGCTGGATGAATAACTGGGGCGGAGGCGATAAAGAAAAGTACAAACAATTAAAAGAAAAAGCAACAAAAGCCCTGGTAAAAAAAGCACAGGAAGTTGTGCCGAACCTGGGTAAATATGTCGAGTTTCAGGATGCAGCAACACCTCTGACGTACGAGCGATTCACGCATAATTCCGACGGAGCAACTTCAGCGTGGAGTTG
>CAYSHS010000201.1:0-6481 GCA_964430845.1 uncultured Pirellulales bacterium
CTACCGGATTTAAATATTAACAGATAAGAGATACGATGCAAAATATAAAAAAGAAATTGTCGCGGCGGAAATACATGATTTTGGTTGTTTGTTTTTTTCTGATAATAATTGCCGCGTTGAATGTTTTGTTTTTACATTTAACATCAAAGCCTTATCCCGGCAGCGAGAGGATCATTCGTGAGGCGGCTGCAAAGGAACTTGGAAAAGATCCGAATGAACTTAATGATGCAGATTATGAACAAATAACATCTTTAAGTTTTCAGCTAAAAGGCTCTTACAATGCTTTCGATATTAAATCTCTTGAGAAATTTAAGAATCTGAAGGGATTAAGCATTAGAAGCTATATGTCACCGAGAGCGGATGTGCCTGCATGGAAGAAGATTCTTGCGAAGATTCATGTTCTAAGTCTTGATAGTAAAGTTACAATTGATTTGGAGCCGCTTGAGAAAATTAAGAATCTTAATTCGCTTTCGCTTGAGCGTGTTCATATAAAAGACCTGAGTCCATTAAATAATCATACAAATTTGCAAACTCTTAGTTTGATGTACTCTTCGATTTCAAACCTTAAGACGATTCCAAAGTTGGATAATCTGGAAATGCTCGATCTTACAAAAACTAATGTTGTTGATATAAGGCTTTTGAAGAAGCTTGCAAATCTGAAGAGACTTAGTCTTGGCCAAACCAGTGTATCTAACCTGGATTCTCTCTGTGATCTTGTTAATCTGCGGGATTTAAATTTAAGTCAAACTCCAATTGGCAACGACGATCTTTACACATTATGTAAACTTCCGAATCTCGCTGTTTTATACATGAGAGCTACATGGATATCCAGTCTTGAGCCGCTCAAAGGCTGCCAAAAACTACATGAACTCTACATAGTAGATTGCCCATATATTAAAAATGAGCAGATTAAAGAATTGAAAAAGACTTTGCCGAGAATTATAATTTATCAAATAATACCATTGTGAAATTTAGGAAAACTTACAAAATGGAAAACAGTGAGACAACGAGTAAAAGGAAATCTTCCCGCAAAAAATACATAATACCAGTTGTTGTATTATTATGTATTCTTGCCGGATATATCTATCATGTGAAAACCTGGACGCCGATAGATTCCGAATCACAAAATGCAAGCGAAGCAATAATTAGGCAAGCGGCCGCGAAAGAACTCACGACAGATCCTGATAATCCGATGGATCCAAACGAACTAAATGATTTGGATTTCGCGAAAATTGAATATCTTGGCATATTAGATAAAGAACTTTCTGATATCAGAATGCTTGAGAAATTTACAAATCTGAAGGGATTATCTTTGTGCGATATCAGATTCCCGGAAGACAAAATACCTTTATGGATGAGTCTTCTTGGAAAAATCGGCGTTATATCAAAAATGAAAGTCGAATTACTTGACTTTAGTATATTAAAAAAATTTCCCGATTTGAATACGCTTAATTTGAGGGGAACTCAAATTAGAAATATAAAATTCCTCACGGACTTAAAAAAACTAAAATCACTCGATCTCCGAAACACACAAGTATGTGACCTTACACCAATAAAGAAACTAACAAATCTTAAAACACTTAATTTGGGATATTGTCCAGACATAACAAATGAGCAGATCGAAGATTTGCAGAAGGCACTGCCGGAACTGGAGATTTCTCTGTCACATTAAAAGGCTATACTATGGCAAAGAATGATAGGAAACAATTCAGCATAAAAGTTATAGTCCCGGTTGCGGCTATTCTGCTGTTGTGCTTTCTTTCTGTATATATTTATCATGCATATCGCTGGTATTCGACTTTCGATATGAAATGTCAAAAACAAAGCGAAAAAGTTCTTCGTCAGGTTATTGCCGAACAACTCGGGAAAAATCCTGATGACCTGGTCGCTCAGGACTTTGCGGAAATTACAACATTGAATATTGAAAAAAAGCAGCTCTATGATATTGAGCTTCTTAAAGAATGTTATAAACTTCAGAAATTAACTTTTCGGGATATAACTATACCCCAAATTAATTCGCCTGTATTAATAACTGCTCTGGCAAAATTAAAAGTTGTAAGAAATCCCAAAAGAGTCTTCATAGAATTAAAAATCCTTGAAAATCTTATCGACCTTGAAGTTCTGAGAATTCATAATGCACCTTTTGGATTCCTTGATTCGATATCTGGTGTTTACGGTCTGAAAGTACTTACGCTAAACTATATGAGTATTTCTAATATTGAATTTCTCAAAAGTCTCCCGAACCTGGAAACTCTTTCTTTGAACGGAAATATGATTTTTGATATCGGGCCGCTTGCTAAAATAAGGAGCCTGAAAAATCTCTGCATCGACCATACACAGATAAGGGATATTAAAGCGTTACAAACTTTGTCGGGCCTGGAAATATTGTCCATAAATAACACACAAATATCCGACCTGTTGCCTATTGCGAATCTGTCTAAACTTCGGCATCTTGATATAATGGGTGACTTTTTAATACAAGACCTTGAACCAATAAAAAATATCTCGAATCTCGAATATCTCTGTATCCAAAATACAAATATTTCTGACTTAGAGCCTGTCAAGAATCTCAAAAATCTGAAAACGATTACGATAGACAATTGTAAAAATATCTCTGACAAACAAATAGAAGATTTACAAAAAACATTGCCTGGCCTGGATATTACAAAAACATGGACAAGTTTTAATCAAGCGGTTTTTCCAGATGAAAAGTGATAATGCTATTGGATTATATTCCTGAAATGTCACTCCAGTTGTAATTTGTTTCCAAAAGCAGGATAGTCTGAATCAACGCAAGGTGTGAATATCCCTGCGGGAAATTGCCTGTCAATCTGCATGTATCAATCTCCACGTCTTCGGAAAGAAGCTGGAACTTGTTCATGCACTTCAAAACATTTTCCAGCATTTCGCGGCTCTTTTGTTCCTGTCCGATTAAGTACAACGCGTTTATCATCCAGAACGAGCATATGATAAAAGCGTTTTTAACTTCGCCGAACTCATCGTCGGAAATATAACGGAACGTAAAGTCGGATTTCGTTAGTTCTTCATATGTTCGCTGTACCGTGCTTACAACTTTCGGGTCATCTTTCGCGAGAAAATCATAATGCAGCATGAGCAGATTCGCCGCGTCGAGTTCGTTGCCGCCATAATACATTACAAAAGATTTTCTCTGCTCGTTCCAGCCGTGTTCGATAATATCGTCTTTAATTTCCGATGCGATTTTGAGCCATTTCTCGGCGATAACAGGTTTTCCGATGAAACGTGCAATCTTTGCGGCTCTGTCCATCGCGACCCAGCTCATCAGCTTGGAATGCACATAATGTCGCGGCTCTCCTCTACGCTCCCAAATTCCGTTGTCCGGCTCTTTCCATTTCTTTATAACCGTATTGGCCAAATCCCTGACTATCGTCCATATTTCTTCGTCCGTGGCAATCCTGTTTTTGTTTTTGACGAGCAGATAGGTGTAAATCGCTTCGATGAGCTGGCCGTAAATATCGTTCTGCATTTGCTTATAAGCATCGTTACCGATTCTTACTGGCCTTGAATTTTCATAGCCGGACAAATGTTCCAGAATTCTCTCGGTTAATAACCGTTCGCCGTTTATGCCGTACATGACAGATATGTTCTCGTGCTTTAACATTCTTCTGTTCAATACGAAATTCATATATCGCTGTGCCGAGCTTGTATGACCTATCCTGTTATACAAATCGACAATCATCGATGAATCACGTATCCAGCAATACCTGTAATCCCAATTTCTGTCTTTGCCGATTATTTCAGGCAATGAAGTTGTAGGAGCCGCGACAACCGCTCCGGAACGCTGGTATGTAAGAAGCTTTAATGTAATGGCAGAACGAATCAGTAAATCTTTGTATTTTGACGGAACCTGCGTTTTGTACGTCCAATCCAGCCAGTATGTCTTCGTCTTTTGATATTCGATGTATATCCTGTCCGAATCTATCTCATCCAGTTTTTCATGATATGACAAGAGCAGAAAAGAATCGCCTTTTAATTCTATCGGCTCCGATGCTAATATGCTTTTATAATCCAGGTTGGAATATAAATAGAAGCTCGCATATTCACCTTTTCGGGAAGTTATCTTCAAATGATTATTCTCAAAGTTAAACTCGCTGTCACTGGCGGCATAATTCGGCTTCGGATGAAACCTGATTATCATTTTGGGATTGCCCGAAATGAGCCTTATTTCCCTGTGAATCTCAGGCGGGCAATAATACTCCTGCTTCGACGTAAGAAAACGCGGCATATAATCACGCAACTCGAAAACACCTTCTTCGGTAGTAAAAACTGTCCTGAGAACAGGCGTATGTGTAACATAATTCTGCTCGATTTTTTTAATATTTACAGCGTCTATGCGAAAAGACCCGCCTTTTTCTTCATCCAGTATTTTTGCGAATACAGACGGAGAATCGAAGAACGGCAGGCACAGCCAGTCTATACTGCAATCGCTCGATATCAAAGCTGAGCTTGTGCAATTACCGATAATCGCATAATCATAATTTTTCATCAAGTAACCTTAAAACAATTCATTATAAGAGTTTTGCAAAAAAGAGAAAGCTCAATATGAAGGTTACTGCTGGCCGGCCTGGAGATATTGTTCGAGCTGCTGCTGGATAGCCTGGATTCCCTGCTGCCTTTGCTCGGCAGGTAAATTGCGCCATTGCTCGAACATTTGCTCCAGTTCTGCACTTTCAGCTTGTGCCTGTTCGACAGGTATGCTTTGCCATCTTTGCATTAATGACATCATCGAGCCTAACACACCCTGTATAAGCTGCATTCTTTCCTGGGGAGCTAAAGTGCCCAACCATGACATCCATTGCCTTATATCCTGAACTTGCGGATTCTCATTCTGAGTTTCCTGCGGCTCTTCCTGAACCAATGCAGGTTCTTCCTGTATCTGCTGTTGCTCTTGTGGCTCAGGTTCCGGCTCCGGCTCGACATAAACTTGTTCTATCGGCAATGGCTTGTATACAGGAAATTCAGGCTCCCGCGACTCATTTGTATCGTCTGTTTTGCTGGCCTGTACAGAAAGTTCCGGCTCTATAGAACTTGACCGAATTTGCTTTATAACTATACCGATTCCGAGAGCGGCCAGAAGCACAATCACAGAAAGAACGATAACATTGGCCGATACAGGTTTTTGCGCATTTCCCGAAATGATTTTCTTATTATTTATGGGTTTCATCCCTTCTTTGTGATCCGACATAGTTGTATCCCCTTATAATTCCTGTTGTTTTTATAGCTACATTACAAAACACGATTTAATGGTAATCTCTAATATTATACAGTTTTCTCATTACAATTTACATATTTAAAGCAAAATAATTTCTTACTCAAAGTAATCTATCTTTTCTCTATTTTGTATAACTGCTTGACACATAAACTATGAAATAGTACTATTTTTATTAAATTAGGATTCGCGGGGATCGGAACATTAGTTTTGACGCAAAATTGGGACAGTTACGAATCATTTCTTCAGAAATAGGTAACTATCCCGAATAATCGAATAATTAGTATGGTGTTTCGGCGAATTCACATGTTAAGTGCAACAAAAAATATTTTCAAAATAATACTTGGCGCCGAAGATTTAAAAGGTATAAAAGATTGTATGGGTGATTGTAAAAAGTTTACTACAATGGTTGGGCAGTGTATTTGACATATCAAATTAACTTAGTATAGTATTATGAAGAAGGGTTGTTATTATGGCTAAAAAAGGATTCACATTAATTGAGCTTTTAGTGGTTATCGCAATTATTGCGGTTTTAATGGCGATACTTATGCCTACGCTCAACACCGCAAGAGAGCAGGGAAGGCGAACAGTATGCCTGGGTAATTTGAAACAACTTACTCTTGCATGGATTATGTATGCCGACGAAAACAACGACAAACTCGTTAGTGGCAACGGAGGTGGAACACGAAATGGTGTAGTATATGGTTGGGTTGGCCAGGCTTATAGCAATAATTATGGAGCAGGTGAATTTTTACCCGAAGCCTAGCAATTAGAAGGAATCAAATCTGGAACTTTATGGCCTTATATTAAAGAAGAAAAACTATATAAATGCCCGACCGGCATTCGAGGACAGCTTCTTACCTATGCGGTTATGGATTCAATGAATGGTTTGTCGAGAGCCTCAGAAGGTGCTACTACCCTTAAAGTAAGAGCAAATATCAAACAGACCGCCACCAGGTGGGTTTTTATTGACGAAGGCTGGATCACTCCTGACAGCTTCGCTGTTCATTATAACAGGGAAGTATGGTGGGACGACCCGCCAGTTCGACATGGCGCCGGTGCGACTTTCTCTAACGCTGATGGTTCTACAGGTTATGTCAAATGGGATGGCTCAGATACTATAATAGCTGGTAAAAATGCTTTAACGACTCATACAAATGACCGGGCACCTACAACAGCGGATGGATACGAAGACATGCGGGTCGTACAGAAAGCCTGTTGGGGAAAATTAGG
>CAYSHS010000202.1:0-6463 GCA_964430845.1 uncultured Pirellulales bacterium
ACGTAATAAATTCGCTATTAAGAGCAATCTCTATATAGTTCATATCCAGGGAGCAGGCTTGCCTTTGCTGGACCAGCACTTCCTGAAACCTCTGGCAAAAAAGATTCCTGTAGTTCTTACTGTTCATGATTGTCTGTCTCACTACGAACGATTTGTCAGCAGAGATTCGTTTATGAGGAAAAATCTGCATATTCCCCATCGTCTGATAGTTCATTATGAGAATGGGAAAAAAAAATTGATTGACCACTGGGGGATAAGCAGTGATAAAATTGATGTAATACCTCATGGCATTATACCTGTTCAAAACCTGCCTGCGATGGCACAAGCCCGCAAAAAATTAAGTCTGCCTGATGATCGGAAGATACTGCTTTTCTTCGGAAGTATCAGGCCGAATAAGGGTTTGGGTGTTCTGCTTAAATCGATGCAGGAAGTAATCAGGCATAATCAATCTGTACTGCTTGTTATCGCAGGAGCTTTGCCTCGCGGCGAAAGTTTTCAGCCTTATTCAGATATAATTGAAAAACCGGATATTTCGGAGCATGTGAAAATATTTATAGAATTTATTCCGGACGAAGATGTAGATTTTTATTTTACAGCCTGCGATATAGTTGTTTTGCCTTATTTGCGATTCGAGGCGCAAAGTGGCGTGCTTCTGCGAGCTTATGCTCATAAAAAACCTGTCGTGGTAAGTGATGTCGGGGCAATGGGTGAGATTGTTCGTTCGGATGATATTGGTGAAGTTATTGAATCTGATAATGAAAAGTCCCTGGCATTGGCAATTAATAATGTTCTAAAAAAACTCAATGTATATCAATCACGTTATAATCCTGAATTAGAAAGTAAGTATAGCTTGGAACGTATAGGAAAGTTAACTCTACGAAGCTATGAAAAAGCAATCGCACAGAATATAAATATAAAATCTTAAAATGAAAATAACGAGGTTTTTACGACTGATAGCCTATTATTGTTTTGCAAGGTATCTGCCTGCGACCGATGGGAGGTTCTTCAAATTTGTAAGACCTGTCAGGCGATTTGTCGCGCAGGGATTGTTCAAGCGTACAGGCAAAAACATCAATATCGAAAAGGGTGCTTATTTCGGGGATGGCTCGCAAATCGAAATCGGTCATAATTCAGGAATAGGTATCAACTGCAGGGTTTGCGGAAATGTCACAATAGGTGATAATGTAATGATGGGGCCTGATGTTATTATTCTTACTAAACTACATAAGTTTGATAGGATAGATATTCCAATGATAGAGCAGGGACACGCTCCGGAGATGCCTGTGATAATTGGAGATGATGTTTGGATTGGGACGAGAAGCATTATTCTTCCCGGAGTGACTATTGGCAACGGAGCGATTATCGGCGCTGGTGCGATAGTTACAAAGGACATCCCTGAATACGCAATAGCCTGCGGCAATCCTGCACAGGTAGTAAAGTATAGAATGGAAAGCGGCATAAAATAAAAATGCGCATTTGTTATATATCAGCCGGAACATTTTCACACATAGGTCCTTATCTTGATTATTTCAGACAGGCGGGTCATGATGTGCATTTTGTTTGTTTGTCACCGAGTCCTGAAAGGTCTGTGCCTACGTATAATCTTGGAATCGGAAACAAATACTCACAGACACAGGGCAAATGGAAATATCCGATAAGTATGATTCGTGCTAAAAAGCTGATAGATGAAATCAAGCCGGATATTATACATGCTCATTATGCGACCAGCGGCGGTCTTGCAGCTATGGTGACAGGTTTTCATCCGGTGATTGTGACTGTGCATGGAAGTGACTTGATAAACGGCGTAAAGTCACTTATTTGGCGACCTTTGTTGAAAAAAATATTTAACTATGCAAATTGTGTAAATGTTGTCTCACAGGAGCTTAAAGAAATAGCTTTAAGTCTTGGTATAAATAAAGATAAAATCGAAGTATTTACACCTGGTGTCGATACGGAGAAATTCGCATTTATCGAAAGACCTCAGCTTGAAAGAGCTTTTGTACTAAAGCTGATTTGCACAAGAAGGCTGGAACCGGTTTTCGATCATTTTACAATTCTTAACGCTTTAGCTGTATTAAAAGAAGAAGATATAAATTTCCAAATGACATTTGCAGGTGATGGCTCATTGCTCGATGAAATGAAACAGCGTGTTAAAAATCTCGGATTGAGTGACAAGGTGAGTTTTATGGGCAGGATACCTAATGATGATTTGCATGAGCTGCTTGCGAAAAATCATATATATCTTTCAGCTTCCAAATGGGACGGGACAAGCCTGTCACTATTGGAAGCGATGGCTTCGGGATTGTTCCCGATTGTTTCTGATATAAAAGCCAACTCTGCATGGGTACAAAACGGAGTCAACGGATATTTACATAAAGCTGCCAATGCAGATAGTTTGGCAAACTGTATTTTGAGATTACTCGATAATCCTGAAATTATTCAAAATACAACGAGATATAACAGGCAGCAAGTTTGCAAAAAAGCCGACAGACAAACTAATATGAAACTCCTCGAATCATTATATAAAAAAATGGTTTCAAAATAATCATGCACATACTTTATATCCATCAACATTTTGCTACGCCGCAGGGCAGCACAGGGACACGTTCTTATGAGTTTGCGCGTCGATGGGTAAAGTCCGGTCACAAAGTGACAATGATAACCGGGCATTATGATATTGGGGGACTCGATATATCCAAAGGTCGAAAACAGGTAATTGACGGGATAAATGTAATCATAGTAGGAGCGAGATACAGTAACAAGCAATCTATTTTGCGAAGGATATTTGCTTTTCTTTCCTTTTGTTTTTTCAGTATTATTGCCGGCTTGCGGGTCAAAAAAGTTGATGTGATTTATGCTACGAGTACGCCCTTAACAGTCGGAATCCCTGCGATGATAATCAAATGGCTTAAACGAGTGCCATTTGTTTTTGAAGTGCGCGACCAGTGGCCGGAAATACCAATCGAGCTTGGAGTTATAAAGAGCAGGCTAATGATTCGCATGCTTTTATGGCTCGAAAAAACAATTTATAAACAAGGTTCCGCGATTGTCGCATTATCTCCCGGAATGGCTGAAGGCATTAAGAATGTAATCGGTAATAAGAAACATATCGAAATTGTCCCGAATAGTTGTGACACAGATGTTTTCAATCCTGAAATAGATGGTTCGCAAATTCGTGAAAAATATGAATGGAAAGAGAAGTTTGTTCTATTACACTTCGGCGCAATGGGAAGAGTTAATAATTTGCAGTTTGTTCTCGAAGCCGCTGATAAATTGCGTGACAATAATACAATTCACTTTTTATTGGCTGGTAATGGGAGCCAGAAGGAAACTCTTCGTGAAAAAGTTGAGACTCAAAATTTACGTAATGTTGAAATATTAGATGCAATACCAAAACATGAGCTTGCTGAGTTTGTAGCGGCTTGTGACGTTTCGATGGTTACGATAGCAAATTATAAAATACTCGAACGAAACTCTGCGAACAAGTTTTTTGATTCACTGAGCGCTGGCAAAACTGTCTTATTGAATTATTCCGGCTGGCAAAGAAAAATTCTTGAAGATAATAAGTGCGGCCTGGGATGTGATTTATGCAATCTCGAGCAATTTGTTGAGAAAGTACAGTTTTTAGAATCCCATAGAGACATAATCGTTCAGATGGGACAAAATGCCAGAAAAATTGCTTTAGAGCAATTCAGCCGGGATAAACTTGCGGCTTCTATGCTTAATTTGATAGAAAAACAAAGCAAGATATAAGTAAAATAATAACCTTGAATTATGGAGCCTTCAGTTGTTCTGGTGGCTTTTTTTGTAATTATTTTTGATTATTATAGGAATATTTTAAAAAAATGCGTTACGTTTTTATTCGTGTTGTAACAATTTATATAAGTAAGGAGTTGAAGGACCACTTCTTTTTGCAGCAATAATGGGAATTGTAAAGCTGTCGTTTTCAATTAGTATAAAAAGGATTTTATGCTGAAACGATATCTGAAAGAGATAGCCACAGGCTTGGATTTTGAGGATAGTGGGAAAAAAGAAAAGATAAAGGTAAAGAGATGACAAAACAATTCATTGTAGTAATTGCGGTATTAATTTTTAATCAATATTGCCTGGCTATGCAGTCGGAAACTTATATTGTAAACGGCAGTATTATTGATTACATGGGAGAGCCTGTATCCGGGGCGACTGTGATATGTTATCAGTCAGATTTAAATGTGATGGATACTTCCCCTGAATCGTTTGATACTATTGAAACTTCATCGGATGGCAGGTTCTCTTTTGAAGTAAGAAAAAGAAATAACTTATCCTGTTTAGTAGCGTATAAATCAGGCTTGGCGCTTGGTTGGACAGGTATAAATATTCGAAGCGAGCTTTCACCTGCAATCATGTTAAGCAAACCTACTGTATTCAAGGGCATAGTGACGGACGAGAAAGGTATTCCAATAAAGGATGCTGATGTAAGGATATTTCTAAGAAATGAAATGATGCTAAATCAAAATAAAGATATTGATTTTAATATAGATATTGATTTTTCCTTGTCGGATCATGAAAAATGGTATAGCAGGGAAACAGATTACCAGGGACGGTTTGTTTTTAATAATATTCCGGAAGGTTCGTATGCGGTATTTCAGGTTAAGGCTCCTGGGAAAGCGATGGTTTATGTAGAGCGTGACGCAAAATCATATACAGAATATTTTGCAGCCGGACGAGATGATATTCGTATTGTTCTGTCGCCGGAAGCTCGTATCAAGGGACAGGTTATTGATGAAACAACAGACCGAAATCTTGCAGGTGTTCAGGTTAGAGCTGTTCATTATGAGAAAGAATCATTTTTATATCGTGAGAAATTGACACAAACAGATTCAAATGGAACATTCGAATTTACACAACTTGGTTCAGATAAATACCAGATAAGTATCAGGAATGATAAAAAAGGTTATGGCTATGTCACTTTGGATGTTAAATCCAGTCAGAAGATTGATGATTTGAAAATCGTATATAAGAAAGGATTACCTTTCCATGTAAAAGTATATAATCCGGATGACAAAACCGGTATTAAAGATGCTTTCGTGATTGTTTCTCAACAGGATGTTAATTCCAGTTATGATTGGTTCGATCAGAGAGCAATAACAAATGTCGATGGTATCGCACAATTAAATATTCCTCCGGGAGAAAATCACATTAAGGTTATCAAGCCTAATTATGGTATGTCATTAGTTGGGCAAGGTGATATTATAGTCAATCCTGAGAACAAAAGTAAAATAGAAATAGCCTTGTCTCGTTCTTCATATTTTTTCTCCGGCCAGGTAGTAGATGGACATGATAATAAGCTTGCCGGAGCACAGATAATACAAAAAGGATTGGGGCCTCAGGTTGTATCAGATGCAAATGGCTGGTTTGATACTAAGCATGTGAATGTTTTTATAATGAATCCGCCTTCGAAGGTTGAAGTACTTGCCCGGCATGAAGCATCGGGATTAGCGGGATATGCTCAGCTTAATGATCCGAATGAAACAGGAAATCTGAAAGGTAAAGTTGTTCTCAAGCCTGCTTATACTGTAAAAGGCAAAGTTACAGATCCGAATGGGAAAGCGATACCCGCCGCTTACATAAAAGTTATGTATGGTCAATTTTGTACAATAATTGCGAGTGCGACTACGGATTCAGATGGGCAATATATTATAAATGCCATACCTTATCCCGAAGATGGTTCTAATTATTTTGTTGTTGCTTGCAGCCGTGGATATAATCATGTCGTTGTAGGTCAGGTTCACTTTACTAATGAAGTAACAAAACTGCAGCCAATTGAATTATTGCCGGCGGATAAAATTGTATCAGGGATTGTAGTGGATGCTAATGGAGAATCTGTACCCAATATGATACTAAGGATATATGGGCCAGAGGTACTTCAAAATTACTCCAGGCCGCCTTATGCAAGGTTATTAACAGATGAACAAGGCAGGTTTTATTTTAAAGGTGTTAGTGAAGAACCAATCAGGATTACCGTAAGAACAAAACCGGACCTGCAATATCGTGGAGAAATATTAGCTCGTGGCGGAGATACTGATATAAAATTTGTTTTAGGGCAAACACTCTATTATTCGAAATCTTTGTTAGGAAAGAAGTTATCGGAATTAAAAGATTTTGGAATCGAATTGGATGAGGATAATAAGAAAGTTATGTTATGTTTTTTTGATATAGAACAACGGCCGTCAAGGAACTTTATTATAGAATTGAATAAGAGGATACAGGAGCTAAGAGAAAAAGGGATTGAAGTAGCAGCTATCCAGACTGCAAATGTTAAACAAAGCGAGATAGAAAACTGGGTAAAGGAAAATAGTATTTCATTCCAAGTCGGAATGATTCAGATGGATTGGGAAAAAATACGAGCAGAATGGGATATCGAGGCATTTCCATGGATGATTTTGACTGATAAGGAGCATATTGTCATCGCCGAGGGATTTTC
>CAYSHS010000203.1:0-6459 GCA_964430845.1 uncultured Pirellulales bacterium
GAATATTGTGCGAAAATTCTTGACGTTTTCAAAAAACGCAATATTCGATACTTTTTCTATATAGGAGGCAACGATTCTGCAAATACAGCTTATATTCTTAATTCAGTTGCAGAAAAAGCGAATTATGATATAAGGTCATTTCATATCCCCAAGACAGTCGATAATGACCTTCTTGTAACCGACCATTGTCCCGGTTTTGGAACAGCGGCGAAATTTGTTGCTTGTGCCCTAATCGGCGATGATTTAGACAACAGGGCACTTTCAGGTGTGAAAATTGATGTAATTATGGGCAGGCACGCGGGTTTCTTAACAGCCGCTTCTGCTCTTGGAAAAATACGTGAGGATGATGGGCCGCATTTGATTTATTTGCCTGAAAGAGGCGTCTCGATGGACAAGTTTGCAGGCGATATTCAGAATGTTTTAAGCAGGCTCGGTCGGTGCATCGTTGCCGTCAGCGAGGGAATATGCGATGCTGACGGAGTAACATGGGCGAAAAAACTTGCCGAGAAAGCTGAAGTTGATGCGCATGGCAATATCCAGCTTTCAGGCACAGGAGCTTTAGCGGACTTTTTGGCTGACCAGGTAAGAACAAAATTAAAAGTCAAACGTGTCAGAGCAGATACTTTCGGCTACCTGCAAAGAAGTTTTCCCGGTATTCAGTCTCCGGTCGATGTCAGCGAGGCCCGCTGGTGCGGCAGGCACGCGGTTCAATATGCCATGAATTTCAATAACGGCTCGGTCGCAATAAAAAGGACAGGCAACGGGGATGAATATGCAATAGAGCTTTTCCGAACGGAATTGAGTAACGTAGCAGAGAAGACCAAGTCAATGCCCGATGAGTTTATCAATGACGAGGGAAACGGCATAACAGATGCTTTTGTGGAATATGCCAGGCCGCTGACAGGTGAGCTTCCAATAACGGAATATCTCGGAAATTATCCGAAAATATAGTTTCATTAATTTTGTAAAGTCTCAAGACTAATCATAGAGTTCTATTAGGAGAATAGAAATTTATTTTCTTAAAAAAGCAGAATGGGTAAAAAATCGAAAAAAGAAATCTCGCGTGAAATTGGTTTGGAAATAGGTTATCTCTGCGGAAATTATTTTCTAAAAATGGACCATCTTCACTATGGTTACTGGACTGATGACCTTGATGTTGATGTTACCAATCTCCATATCGCACAGGACAAGTATGCGCAGTTTGTCATCTCACATGTTCCTGATTGTGTGAAGACTATTCTTGATGTGGGCTGCGGCACGGGACGGATAGATAAAATGCTTATTGATAAGGGATATATGGTGGATTGCCTGTCTCCGTCAACTTATCTTAACAGTCAAATCAGTAAGCTGTTAAATGGAAAGAGCCGCATATTCGAAACTACTTACGAGGAATTTCAGACCGAAAATCGATATGACGTGGTTCTGTTCTGTGAGAGTTTTCAGTATATTAATATCGAAAAAGCACTCTCGAATACTCACAGGCTATTGAACAAAGACGGCTACATGCTGATTTGCGACATATTCAAACGGGAAATTGAGTCAAAGGGAGTGATGGGCGGGGGGCATAAGCTCAATAAATTCAATGACTCGATTAAAAAGGCATCATTTGAGCTAATAGACAGTCTTGATATTACCAATCAAACTGCTCCGAATATGGACCTGATGAACGATGTCCTTCAAAAAGTTTTACTTCCTGTTATTAATGCTGGTGTAGAGCTTACCGAAAGCAGATATGCAAGGGTTCTCAAATTTCTCAAGTGGATGTTTAGAAAAAAAATCGAGAAGCTGAACAACAAGTATTTCGTGGGAGACAGGACAGGCGAAGACTTTAAAAAGCATAAAATTTATCAGATGCTATTGTATCAAAAATATGATTAATAAAGAACTGCGGTAATAATGACTCAAGCAGCAGATGCTCGGAGAAACAGGCAAAAATATCCTGTATAAAATTTCATTGCACGCCTTCATACATTACATTCAAATGAGGTTCGTAATTGAATAGTTACGAGCAGCCCATGGAGTTGCCGCAGTTGAAGCATTTGTAGCATGTTCCGTTTCTGACTGTGATTGAGCCGCAGATGTCGCAGGCTGGTGCGTCGTCGAGGAAATGGGCGAATTGCATGCTGAACTCCTGCATCATTTTTGCTTCCGCCTGCACAGGCTCGGAACTATCTGCAATTACTGTACTTACTAATGCACTTACCCGATTAGCTGTATCGGTAAGCCTGTTTGCCAGTAATTTCGGAGTAAGGCTGGATTTCTTCTGAACTGTCGATTCGTTCTTTGTTTTGACGCCTGCTTTTACTTCTGCAATTTTTTTCGCCAGGTCTTTAGTCTTTTCAACTACCGCTTTGGCGGTCGTGGTGTTTTTATTTTCCTGCGGCGTTACGTTTCCAGACCTGTTAGGCGTGTTCTTGTCTGCATACCCCGGTATAAACTGGCAGCCAAGCCAGCAGAAAATATAGTCGATAAGGCTCTTTGCGAATGGAATATCCCTGTTCGATGTCATTCCCGAAGGCTCGAATCGAGCGTGTCTGAATTTATCTACAAGCGTAATAAGAGGCACGCCGTACTGAAGTGCCATCGAAGTGCATGTTCCTATTACATCCATGAGGCCACCGACGGTGCTGCCCTCCTTGGCCATGGTGATAAAAAGCTCACCAGGCTGACCGTCCTCATATAGCCCCACCGTCAGGTAACCCTCATGTCCAATTACAGAAAATTTGTGTGTAATACTGTTCCTTGTGTCCGGCAGCCTTTTCCTGAAAGGTTTTGCCGAAACTGCGTTTTCAGCGGCTGTTGATTTGGCTTTGTTTTGAATGTGCTCTTTTGTGGAAACTGGCTGTAATCTCTTCGAGCCGTCCCTGTAAATCGCGACTGCTTTTAATCCGAGCTTCCAGCCTTCCATATACGCGTTGGAAATCTCGTCTGATGTACATTCCTTCGGCATGTTGATTGTTTTGCTTATCGCGCCGGAGATAAAAGGCTGCACTGCCGCCATCATTTTCAGGTGCGCCAGGTAATGGATAAACCTTTTGCCGTTTCGAGGCTTGAAGGCACAATCGAAAACCTGTAAATGGTCGGGATTAAGCTTGTCTGCGTCTTCTATTGTTTCGTTTTTATCTATATAATCGCAGATGGACTTAATCTCATCGGCACTGTAGCCGAGTTTTTCGAGCGCCATAGGAACTGTTTTATTAACCAGCTTTAGCATCCCGCCTCCGGCGAGCAGCTTGTACTTTACCAATGCAATATCAGGCTCGATACCTGTAGTATCGCAATCCATCATAAAACCGATAGTTCCCGTCGGCGCCAGTACTGTTGTCTGGGAATTGCGGAAACCGGCTTTTGAGCCTGTATCGAAAGCCTGGTCCCAGGCGTCTTTGGCCGCATTTCGCAAATAGTCCGGGCAATGAGCACTTGGTATGTCGCAGGCGTGCTTGCGGTGCATATTTATGACCTTCAGCATCGCATCGCGGTTCTTCTCGAACTCATCGAAAGTACCTTTGAGAGAAGATATTTCCGCGCTGGCGCAATAAGCCGTACCTGTCATAATAGCACTGATAGCACCAGCGATTGCTCTTGCCTGGTCGGAATCGTATGGAAGTGCAAGACTCATCATCAGCGAGCCAAGATTGGCATAACCCAGTCCGAGAGGGCGGTACAAGTGGCTGTTTATCGTGATTGCCTTGTCAGGGTAGCTGCCGTTATCGACTAAAATTTCCTGTGCGATAATAAATATCCGAATCGCTTGTTTGAATCCCTCGATGTTGAAAGAGCCATCCTCTTTGCGGAATTTCATAAGGTTCAATGAAGCCAGGTTGCACGCTGAATCGTCAATAAACATATATTCGCTGCACGGATTCGAGGCATTTATCGGCCCCGAATTCGGGCATGTATGCCAGCGATTGATTGTGCTGTGGTATTGCAGACCCGGGTCGCCGCAAATCCTCGTTCCTTCGGCAATCAGCTCCATCAGCTCACGTGCGGAATGTTCTTCGACCTTCTGACCTGTTGTTATCGAATGTGTGAACCATTTGTCGTCTTTTTCGACTGCCTGCATGAACTCGTCGGTTACGCGTACAGACAGGTTGGAATTTTGGAACATCACACTGCTGTATGCTTCGTTGTTATGGTCTTCATTGTAACCTGCGTCTATTAATGCCCATGCTTTCTTCTCTTCCTCTGTTTTAGCTTGTATAAATTCCTTAATGTCAGGATGGGTAACTTTGAGCGATTGCATTTTTGCTGCTCTGCGTGTTTTACCTCCCGATTTTATGACAGCCGCTATCTGGTCGTAAACTCTCATAAAGCTCAAAGGACCTGATGGTTTGCCTCCGCCTGAGAGCTTCTCTTTGCTGCTTCTCAGTGTTGATAAATCGGTTCCTGTACCTGAGCCATGCTTAAAAAGCATAGCTTCGCTCGTTGCTAATCGCATAATATCTTCCATCGAGTCCTTTACTGACTGAATGAAACATGCTGATGCCTGTGGAAATTCGTAGCTGTTCTCACAGACAGCCGCGTCTTTGCTTTTCGGGTCCCAGTGGAAATTATGCTTGCTGCCCTTTATTCCATAGACATCCCAAAGACCTACATTGAACCAGACAGGAGAGTTGAACGAGCCGTACTGGTTCACACAGAGCCACGCCAGCTCGTTGTAAAAGACTTCTGCATCCTCATCTGTAGCGAAATAACCGTCTTTTCTGCCTCTATCGGCGATTGCTTTGCAGACGCGGTGAACAAGCTGCTTTACAGAATGTTCCCGCTGGCCTGATTCGATATCGCCATAAAAATACTTACTTGCAACCACCTTAGCGGCTAACTGGCTCCAGCAGGCGGGAACTTCGATATCGTTCTGCTCGAAAATGGTTTGCCCGTTGTCGCCGGTAATTTTGGCCGAGCGGGTTTCCCAGTCAAGCTGCTCGAACGGATGCACTCCGGCAGTAGAAAAGTAATGTTCTATCTTCATACCTTTCGATTCACTCGCCCTCAAAGATGCTTTAGGACGCTGTTGTTTATTTTCAAAAGGATTCTCAGGGTCAAATTTATAAGACATCTATACGCCTCCATGCGAATAAAAGGAACTACTACATATAGAAATATATTCGGAAATTAAACCAGATATTGTGGTCAAGCACATTCAATCTGTATCGACAAGTTTATGGAAATTCCATAAACTGTAAAGAGATATTTTCCTATTTTTTTAATGTTTTTTTTTCGATGTGTTCTTAACCCTTGTCGTTACTGTATCTACGAGAGAAAAAATTTTTTCGCGTGACATAAAATTATATACAAGTTGCTTCGAGCCAGCGCTGTGCGATCCAGCAATGCGCCCAAACATAAGGGTGAACCATATCATCAGACCACCTGTTTGGCGGCACATTTTTAATTATTTCGTTTAGCGATTTTTGCAATGGAACCAATACAGCATCGAGCTGTTTAGCTAAATTACCAACCACATCAATAAAGTCCTGTAAGTTTTTATACATTAGGTTTTCAGTATCGTCACAGAACATAAATGGTTCCATTAATACAAGCTGACAATCGTTGTTCTCTTTTGCGAGTGAAAGTAACTGTTTATATGTTAATTCATACTCATCGAGAAGCACTGCTTCATCGAGCCTGTTGGTATGCAGCCGCCATACATCGTTTATTCCGATAAGAATGCTGATGATATCAGGATTATGCTTGAGGCAGTCTTTTTTCCATCGCAATTTCAAATCGCGAATAGTATTGCCGCTTATACCTGTATTAATGATATTAATATTGAAATCAGGGTATTTCGCAAGAATCCAATTCGCGGCGAAGTGTACATACCCATACCCGAAAGGTTTATACACACTTTCTCGCCTTCCCGCATCGGTTATACTATCACCAATAAAAACTATTGTATCGTTAGGTTTAATTTCTATTTTGTCTTTCATAGGTAGTTTTTGTGGCATGGGCTTCCAGCCCATGTTATATAAAATCAAGTTGCATATACAACTTCATGCTTATTCAATATTTCTTTTTTACGAAAAGGATTTCTTAGTGCATCTTTTTCCCAGATATGAACCTCTCGCTGGAGAATATCTTTTAATTCTATGTGCATTTGAGCAAGATCAAGTAAACTCCAGCCGCAATCGTTGGTAAAGGTTACAAGAACATCGATATCGCTATCAGGACGAAAATCATCACGAAGAACGGAACCAAACAGCGCAAGTTCAAGAACCTTCCACTTCTTGCAGAACTCCTCAATTTTTTCTTTTGGTAATTCTATATTGTGAAATTTCATAAAAATCGCACCTCGTAGCGCATCCATTCGTGGCATGGGCATCTTGCCCGCGCTTCTATTAGGGTATAGAGCTTATAATACGTTTTACGCAACCGAAACGAGCTTCGCAACCGAAACCGTTTAACGAAGAATATATATACCGCAACCAGACTGCAAAGTCAATTTAACTATTTTAACAATAAAGA
>CAYSHS010000204.1:0-6418 GCA_964430845.1 uncultured Pirellulales bacterium
AAGTTTCATATCAAGCGGATCACTTGATGCAACAATCTTGCCGCTGACATGGAAGTTTCTCGTTCCGTCAGGCAAATCCGTAATTGCGATTGATGAGTTCATACCCTCGCCAACGTACTTGCATGTCAAATCCTGATAATAGGTGGGAAGATAGCGGCCCTTTGCAATCAATCCCCACGGCACTGCGTCCACACTTTTAGCTAATAATCCTGTCAATCCCGCTATTGCAGCAAATACAACTATAAATGCTGTTTTATATAAAGCAATGTTTTTCGAGCTTAACGATGGAACCTGCACTTTGTCAGGCCATAGAGGCGGTAAAAACATTAAAAGGCAAGACAAAGCAGAAAGAGCAATAAGTAATCTCTGTGCCTGCTGTGTTCCAAGCTTTGGGATTACAAACATACTGAAAGCGATGGCGCCTATGATAGCTCCGACGGTATTAGCGGCATAAATGCCGCCAACTAATTTACCTGGGTCTTGTCCCCGTAAAGATGCTGCTCCCAAAGCCAGGGGAAAACTCGCGCCCCAGAACAATGAACCTGGAAAAACAGCCCAGAGACAACGCATCAAATCAAGCTGGAAATTCAGCCATGGGCTTGAAGACATGGATGGATCGATAGGCCAGAAAGGAAGTGAATTAGAGAGCATGTAAGCTGTGTATGCAACAGATGCTACCAGAAACATCTGGCAAAAACCCAGTGCAACTCTCGGGTTGATTTTGTTTCTCAATATTAAAGAGCCTATGCCGCTTCCAATTCCAAGACCCACAAGGAATACAGCTAAAATAATCGAGAAAGCATAAACTGTCGCACCCATCATAAGTGACAGCAGGCGTGTCCATATAACTTCTGCCCCGAGCGCGGTCAATCCCGATATTGCTATTGCAAGATATACAGACCATGACCGAGACGTAATTATGCTTCTGTCACGGTCCAATTCGGTTTGCGGCATAAAATATTCGGTATGTTTCGAGAGAATTAAGCCGAAAACAGAAACAGTAACATTTATAGCAACTGCTGTATAAGTTGCTATTGCCATATCATGGACTCTCAACAGGTAAAAACCTGCAAGCAGGCAGCCAAAGACAGCGCCTGCGATGTTTCCGCCATAGAAAAAACCGAGCCACGAAACACCTTTCGGGGTTGTCTCTATCCAGCGCGCGATAGCAGGAAGAGTCGCCCCCATGAGAAATGTCGGAGGCAGTAAACACACGGCACAGACAATACCTCTTAGAAAAACACTTGATAAGCCGTGCCCGACAATTTCAGTATAAAATTTATCGATGTACGGCACACCGAATAAAACTGCGATGCCGATAATTCCTATTCCTAATTCGATTAGCGCATAAGCACGAAGCGGGTGACGTTTTGATGAAACGATTCTTGGAAAAGCAAGACTGCCCAGGCACATTCCGCCCATATATGTCCCCAGGAGAACTCCGAGCGAGACAGCCGACGAGCCGATTACAAGCTGGAGAAGCTGAAACCAGACAATTTCGTAAATAAGTGCGGCACAGCCGCTGCCGAAAAATAATATAAGTATCAGGGAAAGGTATTGATTCGATGGATTCAAATGTACCTGTTGTTCTAAATTATCTTCATTCATCAGTAACACCTGTAGAAATATTCCTTGTTACTTCGAGTTTAGTATTTTCTGTTCGACCTGTAGATTGAAGTTTTTGCTGAAGTGACGATATAGTCTCTTCAGAACCTTTGAAAATATTATCAGGAAACCTGTAGTATTTGAGTATGTTATTTAATATATCCACTTCGATATAAGAATTGAGCCACATACCTGCGATATATTGCAATCTCAGGTTCTTGTCCCAGTTTATCTGGGCACCTTCACTCCATTGAATTAAATCGCTCGCCTGTCCGGCATAACTGGAAAGCAAATCCACAGCCGAATTAAATCCAACATATTGCAATGAAGCTTTAACAGCCGCATGTTCAGGGTCATCAAGTTTATTCTGAAGCTCATCGATGTCAATTACCGTACCACCTACCTGTCCGAAAAGAACGGCATCGTAACCCTGACCATTATCATCATTACTCCAGATTATACCTTCAGGAAATACCTCGAAAAATGTCGTAATAAGGCTTTTTACCGTTTCATTGCTGCTTTCGTAAAAAGGCATCCAGAGCGCCATGACGCCTCCCGGGTTAAGATGGTCCCTGCACATTTTATAATACTCTATCGTATTAAGAGCGGCACAGCCTTTTACCCATGGATCGATTGGGTCGGAAGTAATGACATCGAATTTTTCCTTGGTGGTGTGGATAAAATGCCGGCCGTCATCAATGACAACAGTCGTTTTCGGGCTTTTCACTACATCAAAATTTTCTGTTGCAAAACGAGGAGCAACATTTTCCGGCACAAGAGGCTCAATATCAACAATCGTAATTTTCTTCACTTCAGGATGCGGCACAAACGAACCGGCAGTTACTCCGGCTCCACAGGCAACAACAAGTACAGAATTCGGGTCATTATTAAGCAACGCTGAAATATGTCCGAGCATTCTCTGCAATTTCATATCGAGCGGGTCATTCGACGCCTGCACTTTACCCGCACCGTGAAAACTCTGTAAGCCTGATGGCGTCCTGGTAACTGCAATTGATACATTTTTTCCTTCTCCGGCATATATGCAATAAGTATCACTGTATGAGCCGTTCGTAGGAATATCATTAATATCTATAATTCCAGGTATTAATGTATCACCCATTGTCGCCGTAAATCGCCCGTACGCGATTACTCCCCAGGGAATACTTGACACTGTCAGAACCAGTACAACAATTATCGCAATTGAACCAGTCAATGCTGCTGTTCCAAAAAAACGTGAAGATGCCGTTTTCGGTTTTCCGGCAAACCCTTCTTTTTCACCGAACGGCCAAAGAACAGGCAGGAGCAAAATGAAAGCTGAAATTGCGGCAATCACCATAATTATTCTCTGCGCCTGCTGTGTACCCCATTTGGGTATGATAACCATACTGAAAATCAGCGAGCCGAGAATTGCGCCGACTGTATTAGATGCATAAACTCCGCCTACTACACGACCGGAATCCTGTCCCGGCGCGACAACAGAAGCTATTGCAATAGGGAAACTTGCTCCCCAAAAACATGCCGGTGGCAATATCGCCCAAAGACAACGTAATATATCAAGCTGGAAAGTAAACCATGGATTCGTGACACTTGATTTAAGCGAAGGGTCAATCGGCCAATATGGAATTGATTGAGTAATCATATACGCCGTCCAAGCTACCGCCGCACATAGAAGAAGCTGACATATTCCCAAAGCCAATCGCGGCCTGCGCGTTACACCTGATATTAACGCGCCTATACTGCTTCCGATTCCAAGCCCGACAAGAAATACCGCTAATATTATGGAAAAAGAATAAACCGTGGCACCAAGCATAAGCGAAAGAAGCCTTGTCCAGACCACTTCTGCGCCAAGAGCGGTAAATCCTGACAGTGCAATTACAAAATAAGCAGCCCCCGAGCCGGGAGATTTAATAAAAAAGCTATTCTTAATATCCTGAACCTGTATTTTATATCCGGCAGAACCGGCAAGAATCAGACCTGTAAAACAAACAATTAGATTGAAAGCAAGTGCGGTATATGTTGCGATATAAATATCATGCACTCGCAGCAGGTAAAAACCAGCCAAAAGACAGCCGAAAACTGCTCCGATTATATTCCCCGCATAAAACACACCCAGCCAGGAAACTCCTTTGGGAGTGCTTTCAACCCATCTTGCGATAGCCGGCAAAGTCGCGCCCATCAGGAAAGTCGGTGGCAACAGACAAATTGCACAAACCGCGCCACGCATGACAACACCCATAAAACCGGGGCCGGCGTGACTAATATAAAATTTATCTATATGAGGAAGAGCAAATAATACCCCTATGCCGCACATACCTATTAAAAATTCAATAATTGCATAAGCCCTGAGAGGATTTCGCTTTGCAGATACAATTCTCGGAAATGCAAGACTACCAAGACACATTCCGCCCATATAGATTCCAAGTAAAACTCCAAGAGATACGGCGGAAGAGCCTATTATCAACTGGAGAAGCTGGAACCAGACAATTTCATAAATCAAGGCGGCACAACCACTTCCGAAAAATAACAGAAGGATTGCAGGAAGAAATCTATTTGAGGTAAGTGTAATTTCCTTCTGGTCAAAACTATCTTCATTCATAAATCTTCTTTCAAACTCGGGTAAAACCATGAATTCTTCTGACGTGCTTACCACAGATACTGCATCAGAAACTTAATTTTAACAATAATTGCTTAGTTTGGATAGCCTTTCAGGACGGTTGCCAGGAATACTTTGCCAAAAATGCGCATACTAACACTCTATTTATCTGATGAATATTAAGACGATAAGCAAGACGACTGTATTGCATAATTCTTTTTTTTATGATACTTTAAATGCTAAAATAAGAGTTTTGCAAAAGTTGAGCTAAAAAAACAGCACAAAATCTTATGATTGATTGCCTGAAATGAGTTTTATACTGACCTGCCAAAAAAACCAAACTGCCAATTCTGATATATCTCCTTATACAATAAACACTTATATAAAATATACAAGCAGCAGCTCACGAAAATACCTAAATATTGTTTCTAAATATTATACTGTTTGTACATTTGTTCATATAGAAAAAAGCATTAGAATCAATTTAGCTGAGTTAGATTTCCATCAAAAGTTAATGATTGGCCTGCTTTAAAAGTAACATCGACAAGTTTTCCCTTATAGCGAATTCTGCATTTTTCTGCTTTTTTGCTTCGTAAAACAACATTTTTAAGTTTTCCGTTCTGCCATTGGATGTCAACTTCAATAGCTCCGCGTGCGCATAAACCCTTTGCTGAGCCTGATTTCCATTCATCAGGCAGTGCAGGAAGCAACTGAATTTTCCCTGCATTACTTTGCATGAGCATCTCGCAAACAGCCGCGGTTATTCCGAAATTACCGTCCATCTGCATTGGAGGATGATTTGCAAAAAGATTCGGAAGCATATTGTATTTCAGCAATTCCTGAATCATATCATGTGCTTTTTTGGCATTTCCCAGTCTTGCCCATAATGCACATCGCCAGGGCCATGTCCAGCTTCGCCTGCTGTCGCCTGTTTCACCCCGTGCCTTCAGAGTAATTTCTGCCGCTTTAGCAAGCTCAGGCGTTTGTGTTAAACTTATCTGTTTTCCAGGATAAACACCAAACAAATGAGAAGTATGCCTATGCTGGTCGTTCGGGTCATCAATATCCTCCATCCATTCTTGGATCTGGCCCCACCCGCCTATTTTCGGGCCTACAAGCTTTTCTCGCATGGAAGCTATCTTTTCGCGATATTCTTTATCTGTTCCAAGAGTATCTGCGGCGTCGATATAGTTCGTGAACAAATCCCAGACTATCATCTGGTCATATGTCACACCATCTTCGTGCGGGCCGTGTTCGGGAGACCAGCCATTAGGAACCACTAAGCGGCCGTCATCAAGAGTTTTCAGATGGTCTTCCCAGAATTCACATACCTCTTTCATGATCGGATAGGCAACTTTCCGGAGATAGTCTTCATCCATCGTAAACTCATAATGCTCCCAGAAATGCCGCGCGTACCAGGAGCTTCCACCCATGTTCCAGACATAGCCCATAGCGCCGAAGGGATTGGATTCCGTACGAACAGTCCAGCCTCGAGGTGTTTGGCCCTCGGACAAAGGGAACTGGGCCGCAGTGGCTTTGCCCCAGAGCTGACGCAGTCCACGGACGAAATTGAAAAGACGCAAGTGACATTCGCTCAAATTAGCCGGTTCAGCAGGCCAATAATTCATTTCGACATTGATATTCGTATGGTAATCTGAATTCCATGGCGGATTATTCTTGTCATTCCAGAGTCCCTGTAAATTCGCAGGCAGCGAATCACGTGAGCAGGACATCAGCAAGTACCTGCCATATTGAAACAGCATCGCTTCAAGCTCAAGATCGATTTTGTTTTGCTTATAGGCATCCAGGCGTTTATCAGTTGTCAATGCTGAAATTTCAGAAGATGTCCAGCCAAGATTCAACTCTATCCTTCCAAAAAGGGAAAGATAATCCTTCACATGCGCATCACGTAACTGGGAGTAAGATTTTGACGAAGCGGAATTTATTTGTTCTGTCAATTCTGCATGAGGATGCTCTCCATGAAATTTCTTCTCATAATCCATTATATAACTTGTGCCTGCACCAAGAAGAATTGTAAGAGCGTCACATTTATTAAAGACAATCCTGTTATCTTCAGTGCTGATTTGTCCTCCATCATTTAATACAATGACCTGGCTTTCATAATCCATTGTTTTGGCGCTCTGGTCATTTTGACCTCCCCTGCTGTTGCGTCGGCTGGGCTGGGCCATTTGCAGCGTTAATGCATCAGTATAAGTCATT
>CAYSHS010000205.1:0-3679 GCA_964430845.1 uncultured Pirellulales bacterium
TAATATATGCCTTTTCTCATTTTTACAAAAGTTAATTTATTAAATGGATTTTTTTCGGTTAATTTGAGCAAAGTATCACATTTCAAAATAGTAAAAACTTGACATAAAGCTTATTTTCATATAAGATTCCATGGAAGTTTTATTGTCTTTTATGGGAGATAACTATGGCTGATATTAAGCCAAGAATAAGTGTTGAATACGCACCAAAAGCAGTAATAGTGAGTTTCACAGACGAGAAAATTCTCGAAGAAAAGGATATTAATGCACTCCAGGAATCGATAATGTCTGTTATCGAGCAATCAGATAAGATTAACCTGGTGCTGGATTTCGGAAACGTTCGATTTTTATCTTCTGCAGTTTTAGGTCTTCTAATAAGAATCAGCAAAAGGATTTACGAAAGTGAAGGCAGGCTCAGGCTTTGTAATATTAATCCCAAAATATATGAAATATTCAAAATCACCCGGTTGACAAAAACTTTCGATATTTACAAAGATATAGAAAGCGCAACGGAAGCTTTATCTTAACAATAATGGATTCTTGTTAAAGTTCTGTGATAAAAAATTCCGTTATAGTTTTATTATGACATCAGAAACACCAACGAGTTACTCAATAGTTGTCGAGAGTAAGCCGTCAGAGGTTGTTAGAGTGTGCGAAGAAGTTTTGGCCAGGCTCAGAGAAAAGGGGTTTGGTAAAGATGATATTTTTGCCGTGCATTTAACACTTGAGGAGGCTTTTCTTAATGCCGTTAAGCATGGCAATAAGATGGACCCTTCCAAAACAATTAAGGTAGATTATTCTGTCAGTGAAAATAAGCTGGAAATTACCATTACAGACCAGGGTGAGGGCTTTAGACCCGATAATATCGAGGACCCGCGATTCGGAGAGAACCTTTTCAAGCCGGGGGGAAGGGGACTGCTTCTTATGAATTCATATATGGATATGGTTAAATATAACGAGCAGGGCAATAGTGTTTATATGGTCAGGTACAGGGAAAAGCCGTTTCTCGGCAAAGATTCTTCCGGCTTGACCGAAGGCAGGGAATAAAATGACTAACGAGAATATAATGAATGGAATCAGGAAAAAAAGAGCTGCTTCACATAAGGGATTTCCACTGCTTGTGTATTTCCTGTGTTTCGTTATTTCTGCTGTTTATCTTATTTTCCTTAGCGGCTGCCAGTCGCCCACGGAAAACTACCCGTATATTGATTATGCCTCTATGGATATAAACCATGATATTCCACCTGTGGTGAATAACCCAATTGAGCCTCCTGCTCATGTTGAGCTTCCCTCGGATATTCCCAGAAGCTGGTATCCGCCTTCTTCAGTAGAAAAAAACTGGACTGCTATAATCATACACCATTCGGCAACAGAAACAGGAAATATGGCAATATTTAATAAATCTCATATCGAAGAGCATGGTTGGGATGGAATCGGGTATGATTTTGTTATCGGTAACGGCACAGACAGCGGCGATGGCCAGGTCGAAGTCACATATCGATGGAGAGAGCAGGTTACAGGTGCACATTGCAAAGCTGAACCTGATAACTGGGCAAATAAAGATGGAATAGGAATTTGCCTGGTTGGTAATTTTAATAATACGCGACCTACACAAAACCAGATGAACGCACTTGTAAAATTAACTGACTTTCTCCAAAAGAGGTATAAAATCCAGCAACGTTTCATCACCGGGCATGGAGAAACTCCAGGAGCGCATATTACCGATTGCCCGGGAAAATTGTTCCCGATGAGTAAATTCAAATCCATGCTAAACTTCTAATAGCTTGTATCAACGATGCTAATAGCGAAGCTGGGCCTGGTTCCGCATGGACTCCAAAATCTCCGTATAATGAATTATGTTATACTTGTGAATCCTATCCCGATCCCAAAATCACAGCAGTTTTTTACTTGAAATTTTAGGTTCAATCGGGTACAATGTTTGTTTCAGCATGGATGGTGATGAGAAGATGTCTGTCAATTCATTTCGGCATCTCCTCTTTGAAGATGGTACTAAATATATTGTTCGTTTCCTGCCGCTCATAGCTCAATGAGGTATATACGGCAAGTTACAGGATAAGATTCACAAGGTTGAGGAAAAGAAACATGAACAGGTGCATAAAACTAAGCATTTCAGTATGTCTGATTTTGACATTGAGCAGTTCTGCGAAAACAATCACACCGGCAAGCCAGGTTCCACAGTATTTAACAAGTGTATCTGCCGGGATAGAGGCTTTACAAGAGCCGGATATAAAACTGGATGATCCTACTGTTAAGACATATATACTAAATCCCGTAGATACATCCAATCCAACGTTTAGTGATACAGGCGATTTGATAAATGGTTTTGACCCTCTTGAGGCATGGTTTGCATTTGATCTTTCGTGCATACCTGATACCGAACAAATCATTTCGGCTACTTTCTCTGCTTATTTCTACAACGGAGGTACAGTTCCAAGCTGGAGGGAGCTATGGTACTATTCAGATGATAGCTGGATTTCCATTCCTGACGGCTCTATATCTGATCCGGGAGATTCAGTTGTAGCTGACGAGATTGTCGGCACACTTTGGCATGAAGAACCATATGAAGAAGGTTATGTATGGAAAACAATTACAATTACATACGATGGCTGGGCAAATGATATAGCTGATGGTTATATTTCTCTGATGGTTACAGGCGGCCAATACGGAGCGGTTGGTCTTACTCCCGGTAATTTAGGATATACCTGGGGTGTTGAGAAAGCGCCGGAATTAGCAATAACAGTTCTTTCGGCACCTAAAAGTAAGGTATATAGCAATATATTTGATCTTGGCCCGGAAGAGATACTTAAAGCCAATGATTTGGATATTGATGTAGGCACATACTCCGTGCCGTCTTTTGCAGACTGGAACAATGACGGCGCAAGAGATTTGATAGTCGGTACCGGCGATGGGAAAGTTCGTATTTATCTTAATACAGGGACAGATACAGAGCCGCTGTTTTCAGAATCTGCAAATAAATCATTTTTTGCCAGGTCAGGAGATGCTGACCTTTATTGCTATCCAATCGGCTGCATGGGTTGTTTCCCAAGAGTAGTTTACTGGGATGATGATGACAGGAAAGATTTGCTTGTAGGTCAGTCTGACGGCACAATAAAAATATTCTGCAATATCAATACTGACGAGGAACCGATATTTGACTATGGAACACTGCTTGTACTTGATTATGACTATTATACAGAAAATATCGATATCGGCTCCAGAGCTACACCGTCGGTTGTCGATTGGGACAACGATGGGCGCAAAGACCTTGTTTGTGGGGCACTTGACGGAAACATATACGTTTTCATCAATAAAGGGACCGATACCGAGCCGGTTTTTCAGGATGAAACTCTTGCTGAAAAAAAGGATGGATTTCGTATAAATGTACCAAGCGGACGATCAAGCCCGGTTGTGCTTGATCTCGATTTTGACGGTAAGAAAGATATCCTCACGGGTAATACAAATGGCCAATTGCTATTGTACATCAACACAGGAACCGATAAAGAGCCTGTATTTTCAGATTACAGAGTTGTTGATTCCAACGAAATCGAAATTGATTTGCCTGGCACACCTCGCTCGAGGCCATTCGTATGCTACTGGGATGAGGATGGTTATCCTGATGTCCTTATAGGAGCCTACGATGGCAAGATTCATCTTTACAGAT
>CAYSHS010000205.1:3689-6402 GCA_964430845.1 uncultured Pirellulales bacterium
ATTTGGATATTGACGGCGATATAGACTTTACAGACTGGGCTTTGTTCACTCCTTACTGGGGCAAAACCGACTGTGGTAAATGCGGCGGCGCAGACCTGAACAACGATGGCAAAGTAGATATCGATGATGTTTCATGGATAGCCGCAAACTGGCTGTTAAGTACGAAATAAAAATTCGTTTGACGCAAGTCAGCTAAACCGGTTTTCGTGCATAATTGTTAATTTATCATTAAAAACCAACTTTTTTGTTCGGTTCTGCAAAACCCCTGTTGACACAATCCATTTATACTACTAACATATTTGCCTTGTATGGCAAAAGACAAAATAACCATAGTTGGAGCCGGCAATGTCGGTGCGACAACAGCTTTTATCGCCGCTACAAAACAGCTTGGCAGTATAGTCCTGCTTGATGTAGTCGAAGGACTCGCTGAAGGCAAAGCTCTCGATATTGCTCAAGCAGCGCCGGTAGAGCTTTATAGCTCTGATATTGCAGGAACTCGCGATTGGGAAAAGACTACTGACAGTGATATTGTAATTATCACAAGCGGCCTTCCTCGAAAGCCCGGCATGAGCAGAGACGACCTGCTTGCAAAAAATTTCAGAATCGTCAAAGACGTAAGCGAAAAGGCCGCTCGATATTCTCCTGACAGTATTATTATCGTAGTCTGCAATCCTCTTGATGCGATGGTATATACCGCCGCAAAAGTTACCGGTTTTAACAAAAACAAAATTATTGGAATGGCCGGTGCTCTCGATTCGGCAAGATTCAGTTACTTTCTTGCCAATGAGCTTAACTCGTCTCTCGTCTCTCGTCTCTCTGATTCGTATCCCGAGTCCCGAGAACCGAGTCACGGAATTAGTGTAGCGGATATTCAGGGCGTCTTAATGGGCGGGCACGGCGATGATATGGTTCCTTTACCCAGATTTACATCTGTCAGCGGAATTCCGATAAGTGAGATGCTTGAGGAAGAAAAAATAAACGAGCTAATCGAGCGAACACGCAATGGGGGCATCGAAATAGTAAATTATTTAGGTTACAGCGCTTTTTACGCACCTGCGGCGGGAACAGTGAAAATGGTACAGGCTATCCTCGAAGATAAAAAAACTGTCCTGTCATGCTGTGCTTATTGTGAAAATGAATATAACGTTGGGGGATATTTTGTCGGAGTACCGGCTGTTCTCGGTGCAAAAGGAATTGAAAAAATAATAGAACTCAACTTGAATAGTGACGAACTGGCACAGTTCGATAAATCTCTCAGTCATGTCAAAGAGCTCACCGAAAAAGTAGATAAGCTGCTTTAAGAAAAATTTCTTGCACTTATCTCTGGCAATTGACGAGATAATATTATAGTTTAGTTTTTTACATTTATTTTGCATAAATAAAGGAAATTTGAATATGCCTACAAATATAGAATCTTTTGTAAAAACGCTGGAATCTGAAGGTGTGGATGCAGGCAGAAAAGCCGCTCAAAAAATTGAGGCTGATGCCAGAAACCAGGCGGAAAAAATCATCGCCGATGGCAAAGCAAAAGCCGAACAGATTATTAGCCAGGCTAATACAGAAGCAGAAAAAATCAAGACCAGGATGAATTCCAGTCTCGAATTAGCTGCGCGTGATGCAATTTTCATGCTGCGGGAAAAGCTAAGTGACCAGATCAGGAATCTGCTCCAGTTGAATGTAGAGAAAACTCTTGGCAACGAGGAAACACTCGTAAGTGTATTACGCGAAGTCATACCAGCTTATGCCAAAGCAGATGCAGATGCGGCTGAAAAACAAACAGCACAAATCAGCTTACCGGAAACTCTTAAGAGCAGGTTGCTCGAAAGCACAATAAGAGAGCTTCAACATTCGCTCAAAGAAAAGAACGTTGATATTAATTCCAATTATAACCTTGCCAAGGCAGGCTTCGAGTATAAAATTGAAGGCTCAACTGTCGAGGTCAGTACAGAATCAGTGACCGCTCTATTAGCTGAAATGATAGATCCAGACCTCCGGAAATTCCTCGAGGAAGCCGCAGAAAGCGGGAATTAAGATAAAATTATGATTTTAGAAGCCTTTATAAAAGTTGAAATAATATGAGCACGCTTAATCGATACGACTATATATTAAACGCTCTTCCGGCTCTTGAGCCGATAGGAAGCATCCCGCCAATGAGTAAAAGTGATTTTCTTACTGTGATTACTAATGCAAAAGGCCCGGTTCGTACCGTTGAGATTATTTTGTTAAGCGATGATTTGACCCAATATGAAGCGTTTCTTGCGAACGAGATTGATAATAAGAGAATCGATTTGGCAGTACTATCTGTTGTAAAGGCAGAAAACGAACCAGTACTTCCGGATTTCCTTTTACCTGAAGATCAGACGGAGCATAAAGAAAATAACCGCTTGGCTGCAGATGGTATCTGGTCTCGTTATTTTAGTCACGCCGCATATGTTGCAAAGCATAATCACAGCAAATTTCTCAAGGCATGGATCGGTTATGAAGCTGGTATTCGCAATGCTCTTACGACTGCACGTGCACAGATGCTTGATTTGGACCCGGAAGCGTATCTCGTTTGTCCCGAACTGGCTGATACAGAAACAGATTACACTAATATTATTTCTGCCTGGCACGCCGCTTCTAATCCCATGACCGCACTGGAAGTTCTGGATAAGGCAAGATGGGACTGGCTCGAAGAGCATGGAAGCTGGTACAGTTTCAGCGAAGACGAAAT
>CAYSHS010000206.1:0-6402 GCA_964430845.1 uncultured Pirellulales bacterium
ATGCTCGTAACGGCTTTAACATTATCGTTAATCATAACGACATCGCCTGCTTTGAAAGCACCTTTAATAGAAGTTACACCGCTGGGCAGAAGGCTTTTGTTGTTCCGAATCGCATTCATAGCTCCCTCGTCAATAAATATTGTACCCATTGTTGTGCTATTGAGAATCCATCTCTTTCTATTGGAAAGTTTCCTCTTGGGCATGAAAATTGTCCCTATTTCCTCGCCTTTTATAATCCGGCTGATAACATCTTTTTCCTGACCGTTTGCAAGAACGATTCTGCATCCCGCGTTGGAAGCGATTTTAGCCGCTTCGAGCTTCGTCTTCATTCCGCCTGTGCTGTGAACGCTTCCCTTATCTCCGGCACTTTTAATAATACTTTCGGTAATCTCGAAAACTGTATGTATCGGCTTTGCATCAGTATATTTATGTGGATTTTTGTCATAAAGCGCATCAATGTCACTTAACATAATAAGAAGGTCTGCATCTATTTTGCTTGCGACAAGTGCGCTTAGTTTATCATTATCACCGAAAGCTGTCCCTATCTCGGCGGTACTCACGCTGTCGTTCTCATTTAAGATTGGAACCACACCAATATTTATTAGCGTTTCGATTGAATTGCGAAGGTTCAGATACGTTTTGCGATTGCTCAAAACTTCGGATGTCAATAAAACCTGCGCGACAGTTATATCATAGCGAAGGAACGCTTTTCTATATTCAGCCATCAAGAGCGGCTGGCCTATAGCGGCACACGCCTGTCTCATTTCCATTTCCTTTGGCCGGGCAGTTAGTTTGAGCTGACCTGCGCCCATTCCTATAGCGCCGGACGAAATTATTACAACCTGCTTTCCCGAAGAGAGAAGTTCGCTGACCTGTTTCGCTATTTTGCTGACATAGGCCGTATTGACGCCGGAATCTTTGGTCAATGTATTAGTGCCGATTTTTATTACTATTCGTTTTGCCTTCTCAAAATTTCGCATAATTCAGTCTTTTAGTCGTTAGTCGCTGGTCAATAGTATTTAGTTTTTAGCAGGGTACGATGAATCGCACCAAATTTCGCTAAATATTACGATATAACTCTGTTTTATGCAATAGCTGGCATTTTTTAAAAGAATCCTTTGACATATATGCTATTTTTATGTAATTTTAGAAGAAGAGAATTCGCAGTTGTTTTTTGAACTGGTAAGTAAATAATTTAAAGAAAAAACGATAAAGTAAAATCGAGAACGAATTAGTTTTATTTACTTGCAGAATCTTCTTCTTTTAGGATATCTAAAACAGGAAAGATTGTTTAATGAATCGGACCATAACTGTTACTGATTTAACAAGGTTCAATAATCCAGAAATTGTATGTACTGCTGGTATTGATGAGAATTCTGGAGAATGCATTCGACCAATACCCTATTTAGAACTTTCTAATTGTCGTAAACTGAATATTTTACCGGGTGCTAGGTTGAGTGGAAATTTCATTCCTTCTACTGATAGAACTGGCCCACATCAAGAAGACTATAGCTATAAAAATCTTAAGTTCCTTGGTCCTAGTAGTTCTTCTGAGTTTAAGAATGCACTTGAACAGAGTCTATATAATAGTGTGGAAGAAGGATTTGAGATTGAACTCGATAATAATCAGAAATATATTCCTGTGGATCATAGGGTTCAAAGGTCAATTATTACGATATGTGTTTCTCCATCAGATATAGAAATAGTTGAGAATTTGTACGATCCAAAAAAAATTAAGCTTAGCTTTAGTGATCTAGCGCACAAAGAATTCAAGTATATTGGAATCACAGATATTGGATTTTATGAATATGCGCTGATGCATCATTCAAGAAATGAGCTAAGAAAAATCAATAAAATGATTAAATCACAAGAAAAAATTTTCCTTAGAATAGGTCTTAGTCGTAGATTCCAACCACCTAATGATAGTAGAAATGGGTATTGGTTGCAAGCTAATGGTATTTATACATTTCCAGATTATATTAAAGAAATACGATGTCATTCTTCTTAAGATTGTTAGTTGTTAAATTATGGCTAATTTTATGAAAGAAAATAATTATAATAATAGCTTGTTTTCGATTGGGCATTCATCGCATCCAATAAAAAAGTTTATTGATATTCTGAGACAAAATAGGATTAATACAATAGCTGATGTAAGGTCTAGTCCTTATAGCAAATACGCTCCACAATTTAACAAAGAAGACCTTGAGCATTTCCTTAAAAATGAAGATATAGAATATCTTTTTCTTGGAAAAGAACTTGGGGCTAGAGTTTCGAGTGAAAATTGTTATATTAATGGTCATGCAAAATATGAGCTTATCTCTCGATTATCGATTTTTCAATCGGGTCTTGAGTTTGTGTTTCGAAAAATCGAGCAATGCAAATTGGCTTTGATGTGCTCTGAGGCAGAGCCTCTAAACTGTCATAGGACGATACTCATATGCAGGCAGTTGAAAAAATTACATCCGGAATTGAAAATTACTCATATCCTGAGTGACGGCTCTACAGAATCCCATGAAGAAGCCGAGCAGCGTCTTGTTCGTCTGCACAAGCTCCAGCCAGAATTATTTGGAGATTTGACTTCAGTGGCAGGTATTATCGAAAAGGCATACGAGCTTCAAGCTAAGAAAATTGAATTTAAGAAAGATTTAGCTGAAATATGAGATTATTTACTATAGGTTTTACCAAGAAATCAGCCGAGGAGTTCTTCTCTCGCCTGCAAAAAGCAGGAGTACTGCGAATTGTAGATATAAGACTTAATAATACATCTCAGATTGCAGGATTTGCGAAAGAAAGCGATTTAAGATTTTTCCTTAGGGCTGTTGCAGGTATTGATTATGTGCATATCACAGACTTTGCACCAACGCAGGAAATACTTGATGATTTTAAGAAGAATAAAGGTTCTTGGTTTGAATTCGAGCGTAAATTTGAAGAATTAATGATAAATCGCAACATTGCAGGGAGAGCTTCTGAAGTAATTCGCGATAATGATTGTTTGCTTTGTAGTGAGCATACTCCGGAACAATGTCATCGCAGGCTTGTAGCTGAACATATACAAGAAAATTTAGCCAATATTGAGATAGTGCATTTGTAAAATGTTATATATTATAGTAAGTCAGGATGCGATGAATCGAACTAATTCTCAATTGCGAATAAAAAGTCACGAGTCACGAGTCACATTTTTTTGTGTGTGAAATTTTTTGCGTTTGGTCCGGAGTAGTCGGCTGCTGTTTGGCCGGAGCCTATTAGTTTGTATTTGTATATCATGAGTCCTTCGAGTCCTACGGGTCCGCGGGCGTGAATTTTGTTTGTGCTGATTCCTACTTCCGCACCGAGACCGTAGCGGTAGCCGTCGCTGAAGCGCGTGCTGCAATTCCAGAATACATCCGCCGAATCCACGAGTGACATGAACTTTTCCGCTTTATCTTTGTTCGAGGTAACTATCGCGTCTGTATGCTTCGAGCCGTACTTGTTGATATGCTCGATCGCTTCATCGAGACCATCAACGACTTTTATGAAAAGGATGTAATCGAGATATTCATTTGACCGGTCTTTTTCGGTTGCAGATTCGACGTCGATAATCGCGGCGTAGTAAATTTTATCGGGCAGTGTTTCGTAATCATGGAATGTTGTAACAATCGAATCAAAAATCTCTCTTGCAGTCTCGTAATACTCATCTTTGATATCGAACTTTTTCTTATATCTTGACGTAATAAAAGAAATTCGGTAAAATACACTTAACTGGAATTTTTATGAAAAAAACTATAATAATATTAATGGTTATTTTGATTTCTTCAGGCTGCGTTGCCAGCAAGAAAGGTCCTCTTGGCCTTGAACCTGAAAAGATTCCGGGCTGTCCCGAACTTATCAAAGTATCGGCGAATAATCTTGAGCAGATAGGAATAGACCATACAAAAGTTGAGAAATGGAAGGATAGTTCGCTTAAGATGACTTTGCAGCCATGCAGGCTCTGCCAGAAGCTCAATAAGGCTCTTTACGTGCTCAGGGATGAGAACGGAACATATAAAGATGCTATGATAAAACTGATTCAGGCGGTGGAAAAATATGATCCGAACGCGGCGCCTCCGACCAATAAACAAACAAAGGAAGTTGGTAACGCGCTAATTAACAGCGGCCAGATGGATAACCAGACTTTAGCGGGACAATATATCATTGCTCTTGAAGATTTGCAGATGTTTTTAATTGGTGAAATTCACCTGACATCCACTGAAGCGAGAAATTTCGCTCTGGATAAATTTTTTATCCCGTTATTGAAGCCTTAGAACTGAATTTTTGCAGAACTCATAATTTAAATATTTTAGGAGTTTTTAAGGTACAGGAAGTTCCAGCTCTGCGAGTACTTTTTTCATATCTTCCCATACTCTCCTTCGATTTTCCTGCGAGTAGTTTCTCAGAAGATACGCCGGGTGGTATGTAGCCATGAGTTTGACGGAAGGTTTACCCAGTCCTGCATTGTATTCGTGGAAGCGGCCCCGAAGCTGTCCGATAGACTCTGTCGAGTTTAGAAGCGTCTTGGCGGCGTGAGCGCCGAGAGCGACAATAATTTCAGGCTCTATTATTTCAATTTGTCTTTGCAGAAATGGAAGACAGCTTATTATTTCCTCTGCTCGCGGGTCGCGATTTTCCGGAGGCCTGCATTTGAGGATATTTGCAATAAAAACATCACTTCTTTTCAGGCCGCATGCTTTGATAATGTTATCCAAAAGCTGGCCTGCTCTGCCTACGAAAGGTCGCCCCTGGGCGTCTTCATCGGCCCCTGGTGCTTCGCCTATGAACATAATACGAGCGTTCGGATTGCCTTCTCCCGGTACGACTTTGTTTCGTGTTGATACCAGGCCGCAGCGGCAGCAAACACGAACTTCCTCGAAGATTTTATCTAACTCTTTTTGTTTTTCCGCGATTGTCATGGTGCTTTCTTTTTCATCTGGAATCGTTTCGGAATTTCCCTTAACTGTAAAGCCGCAAAAGTACTGCTCCAACTCCAGATGCTGGCGAACTACTTTGTTTATATCAATTTCTTTTTGCATTAAAGAGGATTATAACGGATTTAGTAGCCTCTGGTCAAATCTTTCTATAAAAGTTGTATTTTTTCAGAAAGAATATTTCCCCTTTCAGATTCGACCTGATTCTGTTGTATTTCAGCAGTCTGTTTATTCTTTCCATAAGGTTCAAGTAAGTGCTTTTTTGTCCTAAGCAAGTACATCCATACAGACGTCAGCCACAATAAAGTAAAGATGATTGTGAGGCTGCACAGAATTACTACAGGCAAAAGATCCCAAACATTCAGGTGTGGAGAAAAGGAGTTAAAGTCAGGTACGTTCTGGTTTATATTCTCATATATGACACTCAGTTCATGAACCATTACAGTTTCCTTTACTTTGAAAGCTCTGCTACTGCTTCATCTACATCCATTTCCCAAATGATACCCTCCGGGCGCACTTTAACTAATTGTTCTGTGTTGTAGGAAATCCATTTGCTGTCGGGTGACCAATAATATGGTGTGACATCCCCATCACTCAACTGCTGGAGCTTGGCGCTATCGGGTTGATAGGTATAAAGTTTTCTCCTCGTCTCACCTGTTTTTCTGCCCATAAAGGCAAGTAATTTTCCGTCTGGTGACCACTTCAACCAGCTAACCAACTCAAGCCCCAGATCTTTTAAAGGGACGATCTTCTTCAGATCACCTCCGGCAACAGTGTAATTGACAATAGCATTCATATCCTCAGAGACGATTGTCAAGGCTTTGCCATCAGGAAACCATGTATACTTTACTCCAGATACATTTTGAATTCTTGCAAGATTAGTAATAACTTTTGCTTGGCCACCCGAACTCGGTACAATATTGATTTGACCACTTTGCCCACTTAAAGAAATTGTTCCATAAGCAATCATAGTGCTATCAGGCGACCATATCGGCCATACATCCCGTTCTGGTGAATTGGTAAGTTGCAGGGTACTCTTTCCATCAGCATTGGCCACCCAAATATCCCAGTTGTGGACGAAAGCGATTTTACTGGAATCAGGTGACCAGGTATCTATGTATAGTCCTACTCCCCGTGTAGGTGGAACCATATCACCAAAAGTTTTAATCGGAGGTCCGATAGACTTCTTCTGTTCCATAGAGACTGGAACTACCCATAGGTCCCATGTTTCTTGTATTCCGCCCATGAAGAGCAAAAGTTTACTGCCATCAGGAGAAAAAAGTCTCATATACGCCTCTTTGCACATAGGAGTGTCAATGGTTATTGGTTTAGGCTCTTTTCCATCCAAGGGAACAGACCAGAAACCTCGCTGACCTTCTCCTCGATTATCCTCTACAAAAATATTGTGGGAGTTATTCGCCCATAACTGATAACCAGGCCAGTAGTAGGCTTCAAATATTAA
>CAYSHS010000207.1:0-6357 GCA_964430845.1 uncultured Pirellulales bacterium
GCTCTTTGCTGCTCGACAGCCGACATTCGAGCATATTGGGCCATAAAAAGAAGACTGTTAGCAGCTTTTTGCACCTCGAGTTTCTGGCCTGTTCCCGTGAAAATACCCGCGCCTATACCAGTCATAATCGTCATAATGACTATTACTACAAGCAGCTCTATAAGTGTAAAACCGCCACTGTTTATAGTATTAACTTGTGCACTTCGATTTTTCATTTACTAAAATTATCCGATTTTTGTTTTTTTACGGTTTATTTACAGTTATAATCAATAAGCAAACCACGAATTTCCATTAGTCATTATAAATATCCGTGTTATAACCATCACCGCCCGGAAGCCCGTCAGCTCCATAGCTTACTAATTCGTAGCCATCGCTGTAGAGGTTATAGATGTAGAGCCTGTTCCACGGGTCATACAACTGACTTTCTTTCAAATATGGGCCTGTCCAGCCGTTTAGTCCGGGATTATGTATCAATTCATCAAGATTGTCGGGATAAACACCTGTATTAAGAAGAAAAGTGTCAATTACAGATTCTATAGGTGTCATTTTTGGTCTGCAAGCATCCCACTTGGCTTTTTGAATTTGCTCGAAGAACCTTGGCGCGACGATTCCGGAGAGCATCGCTAAAATAACAATTACTACAAGCAGCTCGACAAGCGTAAAACCACTTCTTTTTGTTTCTTTTGACCGCCTCATTTTTTTCCTTTCTATTTAAGCTTTTTTATATTTTCCCTTTTACTCATGGTTTAATCCACGAAAACAAGAGTTTAATATTACTATCCAACACCCGACAGCTGCATTGTTACTATTGGCAGCAGTGTCGCTACTATTATAAAACCAATTATTACAGCCAGAACTAATATTAAAAGCGCGGGGAAAATAGCCATAAATTTGTTTAATGCCGAATCAGCTTCATTATCGAATGTTTCAGCGGCATTAAGAAGCATTTCGTCAAGTTTTCCTGTTTCTTCTCCGATAGCAGTGATTTGCACTAACAGCGGCGGGAAATATCCTGAAACTCCGAGAGGGTCCGCAAGGGATTCGCCGCGTTTGACTTTTTCGGCAACAACATCAATTTCCCTGCCTAACAACTCATTGCCAAGTGTATCACGAACAACCGCTAATGCTTCAAGGATTATAACGCCGCCTTTGGTAAGCGCACCGAGTGTTCGTGCAAATCTGCCTACTGCTATTGTTCTTAGTACTGAACCTAAAATGGGTAATTTCAGCTTGAAGCTGTCCCATTGAAGTCTGCCCTTTGTTCTGCTCCATCTCCTGAAATATAAAATCACGCTGATGATAAGAACAATAACAATCCAGCCTTGTGGTGTAGTAAATGCATTTTTCATAAATTTACTTGCAGCTAACAGAACTTTCGTCGGCCAGGGGAGTGCTGCACCGGTGGTTTCTATCGTTTTTAGTATGTTTGGTAAAATCCAGGTTATGATAATAGTGACAGCTATCATTCCTATTATAAGCACAAATATAGGGTAAGCAGAGGCATTTTTCATATTTGTTTTTACTTTATCGTCTCTTTGTAAAATGCTTGCGAGCTGAGCGGTGGTTTGCTCGAGAATTCCGCCGGTTTCACCGACTCTTATCATCGAAATATATAACGGGCTGAATGTCTTTGGGTGCTTTTCCATTGCGTCGGAAAGCGCCTGGCCGGAGCTTACCTGGCTGATTAAATCCGCGAGCATTTCTTTCATACCGGATTTAGTTTGCTGCTGATGAATTAATTCGAGTCCGTTAAGCAAAGGAAGTCCCGCTCTTAAAGCCGTGCTTAATTGTGTTGTCATTGCAAGAATGTCTTTGGTGCTTACTCTTCGCGAGCCGAATTTGAGCTGACTTAAGTCAATTGACGGGATTATACTTTCCTTTTCGCCTGAAGCCTTGGAGCTTTCCAAAAGCTCAGTTACGAAATGTCCCTGGCCTGTCAGGAGCGCAACTGCATTTTTTCGGTCAGTCGCATCCAGTGTACCGGTAATGTGTTCACCGCTTCGATTTACTGCTTTATAAAAATATTTGCTCACTTTTTATTTCTCTCACAAATCTTTTTTCTTTAAACTGCTAATCGTCCTCGTTTATACTCTTGGCTACTCTGAGCACTTCTTCGGGGGTCGTTAGACCTTTTGCTACCATTTTCATACCGCTTTCCATCATGCTGATATGGTCATCCGCTCCCGCTTTGCCTATCTGGTCGGATGAAGCTTTCTGTGTGATTAAATCACGAATTTTGCCTGTTACTCTCAACAGCTCAAAAATTCCCTTTCGTCCGGAGTAACCGGTTTTATTGCAATCATTACAGCCCCTACCCCTGTAGAATTTCATGTTGGGATCCGCTATATCAAGCATTTTAATCATACTATCATCCGGCACGTATTCCTCTCTGCATTTCTGGCAGATTATACGAACGAGTCTTTGTGCTAATACTCCTTCCAGCGAGCTTGCCAGCAGGAACGGCTCAACACCCATATCAATCAATCTCGTAACAGCGCCTGGTGCGTCATTTGTATGGAGTGTCGAGAAAACAAGGTGTCCTGTAAGAGCCGCACGAATGGCTATGTTGGCTGTTTCACCATCGCGGACTTCTCCGACCATCACAATATCCGGGTCGTGACGAAGTATGTGTCTTAGTCCTGTGGCAAAAGTAAGCCCTCTTTTCGGATTTACAGGCATCTGGTTAATCCCGTCAAGCTGATATTCGACAGGGTCTTCGATAGTTATCATTTTTACTGTTGGTGTGTATATTCTTTGCAAAGCCGCATATAGTGTGGTTGTTTTGCCGCAGCCGGTTGGGCCTGTAACAAGTACGATTCCATGATTTTTTTTCAGTAGCAGGCCAAAACCTTCCAGCGATATCGGATCCATACCCAGCTCTTCGAGCTCGAGCAATGAAGCCGATTTATCCAAAAGCCTCATTACAATCGATTCGCCATATACCGTTGGCACAGTCGAAACACGAATATCAACCCTTCCCTTTCTTCCTGTAAACTCGATGTGTCCATCCTGGGGAACAAAACGTTCCGCAATGTTCATATCCGCCATAATTTTAATACGCGAAGTAATAGCCGCACGAAGTCTCTTGGAAGAAGGACTTCTTTCCTGGAGCAGACCATCCAACCTGTATTTTATCTTGACTTCATGCTCGAAAGGCTCGATGTGAATATCGCTGGCCTTGGCATCTATTGCTTCTAGGATAATAAGGTTGACAAGGTTAATCAAAGACGGCTCTCTCGCCATTTCCTGGAGCTTTGCTGCGGAAAAATCACTATCGGCAATCTCTTCGGCTTCTGCATTTGCTTCTTCGGGGGTAAGGTTATCAATCATTCTTGCGACATTACTGCCGTAGAACTTTAGTATCGCATTCTCCAGATCCTTGGGATCTGCAAAATAGCGGCGAATCGGAAATCCCGTTACAAATCTTAAATCCTCAAGTACCTGTGGCTGGAACGGGTCAGTCATCGCTACTGCCAGAACCTCACTATCACCATTATTGCTTTCTTCTAAAAATGAGCGTGCTTCAAGTTTTAGAGGCAGAACATTGTATTTGCTAACCAATTCCGCTGGTACAAGAGATACGATATCATTTCCGATAGATACATCGATAAGATTTACTTTTTCAATGCCCACTTGAAGTGCAAGTGCTTCATTTAACTGGGCTTGTGTTACATAGCCAAAATCTATTAAAATCTCCCCTAAACGTCTGTGGTCTGTTGCCTTTTCGGCCTGTTCTGCAAGGGCGATTTCAAGATTTGATTCCTCTAAATACGATTTTTCACAAAGTAACTCGCCTATTTTTTTCTTTCGTCGCAATGTCATTTCTTGTCTGTTTGCCTCAAAATTTAACTTCTATAAAGACTTAACTCTTTGAATAATAAACACTTATATCTAAATACCGTTACATTAACCTTTCAAAATCATTTTACTCCAAATGGAGCTTTTATGCCCACGACTGTACTTTCAGACGCTCGAGAGGTCGATTTTGTTACAAAAAAATTCTTTCTACTTAGTTATTTTAAGCATAAAGCGTGAAGCGAATTGCCGAATCGTTCGTTTATAGTACCTCGTCTCTGATGTTTCCAACAACGAGCTTCGAGCGAAGAGATACAAATATTTGCGTTATAACTTCTTGTCATATAAGGAATTACGTGCAATATATATCATTTCTTTAACTGATGTCAATTGCACTTTTTATATTATTTTCGGACAAAACAGTGAATTTTGAACAGTTTTTAAAAAAGAAAAAGCATTTATTACAATACCAAATTAAAAAATCATAATACCACTAAAGGTGTATTTTTATGCCTTTTTTGCAGGTTAATTACGTTTTTTAATACGTATGTTGACAAATTTTGTGCTAACTAACAACGGTATCATTTTGTTTAGAGAAATATCATCATCATTCTATATGCAATAATATTCCCGGTTGAATAAATATGATTATGCTGGTATGTTGATAACTCATATTATTAAGAATAATTGGAGCTTATGTGAAATGGATTCGGAAAAATTAGAAAAATATACATCCTCGATAACGCTTTCAGATATGGAAATATTTGTATTTCCTGAGCTTATGTACAGCCTTCTTCTTGCTAATATTATGAGTCCGATTATCTGGAAGTGGCGCGAGCTGGACTGTTTTAAAAAACTCGAAGGCAAAACAAGCTACAAAAAACTAATGCGTCTCAAGCAGTTTATAATGGATGAATTCGATTTCAATCTCGACCTCGAAACATGGGGTCTTACGAACCAGCAGGTGGAAATCAAGCGTTTCGAGAAATTTATCAGTCCCGAAGAAATTGCCAAAAGCAACGCTTTATTTGGTTATCAGGGAGACAAGTATTATTTCGACGTGGATATTCGCAGGCACTTCGGACTTGATAAATACAACAGTGATATAATTCCTTACTGGAAAACGGAAACAGTTGAAGCTATGGACGCTTTCCGTTTCAAGGAAGGCTACGAAAGAGCATCTGGCGAATGTGTATCTCTTGCGGCTCTTTATGCCGCCGCCGCCTTTATCGTCTGCCAGATACCACTGGAAGATATTTATATGATTCTTACGCCGCTTCATTCACAGAATTTCATCGATTTGCAGGATGGCGTTTTGACGAATAACCGCAGGCTTGTTACCAAAACAATGTGGTTTAACGGCACAGCAATCTCAAACAAGGCACAGAGAGCCTTGCGGAACGAAAATGTTACGATAGTTGCCCACAGCACAGGTTACGTTCATTGCCTGTACGAAGATGCTACGATAGACCCTGAGGTTTATAAGAAATTCAGTGGAAAATTAAGCTCATATCTTTCGACAGATTTGAATATAAGCATATTTGCAAATTTTCTGCGTTCCAACCAGGATTATCAGAAATATTTCCAAATATGCAGGGATTGTCACGGCCAGCCCGAATTTATCGAGGCGGAAGTTCTTTTCCGTTATGAGCATGGAAGTAACTACCGCATAGCGGACGCGACATTTGATAAGTTACTTGCAGAGGTTTCCGAAGAGGATTTTGTGCGGTTCGAGATTCCCGGCAGGATTCGATGTGATGAGCTTAACAAATTCCTTGAAAAGAAAAAACCTGATTTGAGGAAAAGTGAGGACAAAGCGCTTTTACAAAAAGTTATTGACAGGGCTATCCCGGATTCTAAAAAGTTTGTGGATGAATTAGCTGATTTTGTTTATATCGAAGCAAAATTACCAGGTATGGATAAAAACTATCTTTGCTCGGAACCGATCGAAATATCTCCGGGCCAAAGCAGGGAAGAAATAATCAATTACCTCCATCAGATTAGAAATAGAAATACTATAGCAGACCTTGCTTTTTACGCATATCGTGACATGAAAACCTGCGACTGGACGCCTTTCTTAAAAGCCGCTGTCGAACGCAATCCAGTCTCGATTGAGATGACTCGACAGATGTCTGTAGAGCAGGTTTATGAATGGCTTGAGAAGATGCGAAATGATTCTATCTACGACAATAAGCGTCTGGCCCAACCTGACGAAGTCGCAAACTACAAAACCGGCGACGGACTCGAAAAAGCATTTTTATTAGCGAATGTTATTCGCAAAAAAAATCCGGAGCAGGATGTGGAAATTGCTGTAGATGGTGATGATGTTATACTTAGAGCTGAAAATGAATATAAATTTATCTCTACCAAAAAACTTAAAAAGACTATTTCAATTTCATCAAAAGCCGTTTACGATTAACCAAACGTATCGGCCTTCCAGCCCCAGTGCGTGGGAGGAAGTTCTTCGAATGTAAGGTATATTCGATCACCTGTAACACCAAGCTCCTTTTGCAGCATTTTGCAAATCTCACCTGACAACTTTTTATTGACTTCCCTGCTCAG
>CAYSHS010000208.1:0-6348 GCA_964430845.1 uncultured Pirellulales bacterium
ATATAAAAATGATAATTAAAAGAAATGACAAAGTTAATGATAGCTTGTGGTTGATTTTTGGTGTTTTCATAATAGTTTTTCTCTCAAGTTAAAATAATATTTCTCCTTTTCAATCAAGCTCAAATTTCGAGAAAAACATCTCGCAGATTTCCAAAAATCTTTAGACCGGGCTAAATTCCTAAATTACAACCTTATTATTATTCTATCATTTTATAGATAGATATCAACTAATTTATTTATTATTTAAAATTTTTTCCGATATTCTACAGAAAATAGAATGATAATCCATGTTACCATCGATATCGAAGACCTGCGCTTATTATATGTGAAGTATCTTCATCATTAAAGCTGGTATCGTAGTCTATATAATACATTATGTTTTGTTTCTCTATTTTTCTTAATCCAATCCCGAAGACAGCACTATCTCTCGGAAGACCTTCGTCACTTACTTTGAATATTGCACTCGGATTGCCGGCAAAGTTTGCATTTATATCTGATTCTGTATCGCCAAATTCATGTAACCAGCGGCCCCTAAGCTCTAAAGTTAAACTTTCGTACTCTGTGTATTTCCCGAGATGTGTTTTTATTTTCATACCAAGTGAGCCTTTGTAGGATTTATGACTTTGCTCGTCAAAACCAAGTGCGCTCACTCCTCCTGTTTCGGTGTAGTTATCCAGACTAAGGTATGAAAACTGAAAAGATGCCATAGGCTGAATAAGGAAATCTTTACCATAAAACCAGTTCCGGCCTGCCTCCAGGTATGTATCGACTTCATAGCCATCAAATTCGCCTTCTAATTTTTCGGAAGTCAAATCAACGTATCGTTCAGTCTCGTATTCCATCGATGCGAAACTGACTATCGAATCGATATAACCGTCTTTCGTGAACCAACTGCCATATATGCCTATCGGCGTGCCGGTAATGTCGCTTTTATCTCTGGATGAAGAGTAATCTACATTTCCATATGAATATCCGCCGGTTACGCCGAGCAATAATTCATCAGAGAATTTATAATCCAATCCAAAACCTGTTCCATAAACTCTGTATTGATAACCCGGCGATTCAATTTGCGATTCTCTTTCACCAAATACTCCATAACCTCTGAACCAGAAGCCCCACATTTCGCTGGCGAAGTAGTTTGTTCCATTTCCAATAGCAAATAATGAATCCAGACTCATATCAGTATCATGTCTGCTTGTTTCCCTATCGGATTGAGCCATCGCGAATAAGGGGCCATTGTATGATTCATAGGAATAGACGCTTTGTGTGTTGTGAAGCCTGTTGGAAACAGTATCAGCAAAGCGTGTATTACTCATAGCGGAAACCGAAGCCAGTGAAGTTCTTGTTTGTCCGCAAAGCTGGTCATAAGCATTCCGAACTTCTCCGATGTTAGCAAGTTGTTGAAGTCCGTTCGTTATTTCATTATCGCCATTATCTGCTATTTGCTGCAGAACCGAACCAAGCGATCTTTGATTGGCTGTTGTAAAAAGTTCAGCACTATCGAATCGTTCCGGTATTACGGTCAGGATAACTGAATCTGTCAGGTAATCTACTCCCGCTGAAACCTGGGACAAAAGAGTTTTGAGCAGGGCAGTATCTACTACATCAAATTCCCCTGAAACATTATTAGCTTCGATAATAGTATATTCATGCGTACTGCTGATTGTTTCAGTGGAAACTGTTTTCAGCGTTCCGTCATTTATACTGACATCACCTGTCACGACAACCTTATCACTATTACCACTGTTATCAATTTCAATTTCGAGCGTGCTGTCAGTACCCAGTGTTAAGTCGCCGTCGATAGTTGTCGTACCTATACTATCTCCCGGGGCCAGCGTGCCGCCTGTAACGTTAAGACTTCCCAGCGTGCCTGTGCCGCCGAGCACGCCTCCGGTCATCTCGATTCCATTGGTGTTATTGGAAACGCCGCCGTTTATATACCATGTTCCTCCTGTTAGGTTTATCGTTTCGATATTTATGAGGTCATCATCTAATGTCGTGCTATTTGTATCGACACCTGATAAAGTCAGAACATCATTGTCAGTGCCATTCATGGCCAGGTCAATATCACCAGTTATTGTCGAACCGGCTACAATTTCAACATTATCATCTGCATCTTGAGTGTTCAGCACACCAGAGTCAATTCGTCCGGACTGAATAGCCGCTGCATTTGAACCGGTACCAGCGTAACCGTAAATATAACCACCATCAACTTTGATATCCATCGGGCCGTATGATAAAATTCCATAGGCATAATCACCACCGGCATAAGCAACTACATTCCCTGTAATTTCACCAGTTGTTAAAGAGCCGGAGTCTGAATAAGAATACAATCCAAAAGCATCATTGGTACCCGACCTGGCATAAATTGTTCCATCAATGTCACCGATATTTATCTGACCGCCGGAGCTTAATATACCATATGCCCCATAAGTCTCTGTATATACATAAATATCGCCTCCAATATCACCGATATTTATCGAGCCATCGGAGCTTTTCAATCCGAAAGCATTATTAGTTCCTGCTGCTACATCTATTGTTCCGTTAATATTACCGGTGGTTAGCGAATCCTTACATTCCAGCCCGGAAGCATTGTTAGAGCCTGCAGTTATATAAATTGTCCCGTCAATATCGCCTGTTGTTATAGAGCCATTGGTACTTATCAAGCCAAAAGCTGAATCGCCCCCCGTTTCTGTAGTAATCGTTCCATTAATTGCTCCCGTTGTTATCGATGAATAAGCGGATAATCCGGAAGCGTAGTTAGTATCTGCTATTGCAGTAATAGTTCCGTTGATTGCCCCGGTATTAATTGTGCTATTATATGAAAGTAAGCCGTAAGCATACGAGTCTGCAGATGCTGTAATAGTGCCGTTTACATCTCCCGTAGTCAATGAATTATTTGAATACAAACCATAGGCATAATTATTGCCTGCTGTAGCTGTAATTGTCCCGTTAATAGCTCCAGTAGTTATCACCCCGTTGCTATCGGTGTATAAACCATAAGCACCATCATTACCGGCTTGGGCGTAGATAATGCCATCGACTGCAAAATCTCCGCTGATTTCGACATCATTTCCGTCTCCGAAGAGAGCATAGGCATTATTTGTATCTGCTATGGCACTGACTGTACCAAATTCACTACCGGTCGCCGGACGGACAGCATCCCCTGAAAGACCATTAACATCCGAAACATCTGTGTTGTTAACATCGTAAATCGCCATAGCAGGTCTTGATAAAAAAGTCATGAATAAAAGAAGTAACAAGATAAATAGTATCTTATGGTTGATTTTGGGATTTTTCATAATAGCTTTGCTCTCAACTAAAACAGTATTTTTCCTTCTCCATCAGGCTCAGGATTAGCGAAAAACATTTCACGTAAAACAAAAAATCTTCTAACCGGGCAAAATTCCTAAAACTTTATTATTGCATTTTATCTTTTTTTCGACAAGAAAAAAAATATTAAATTATGTTTTGTGAGGCATGATAATGAAAAATTTTTTAAAATAAAGTTGCATTGAGTGATTTTATTTGTATAATTTTGGTTATGAGTAGTAATTTTACAATTAGTTTCATTCTTCAAGCCATTCTTGGGCTTAGCGGCCTGCTTTTGCGCCCTGCGGCGCAATAAATACACCACTTACAAACTATTTACATTCAATTTTCTTAAATTTATAGAAATTTTGCTCTAATTACGGCATAATTAGTGCTTTTAAGACTCTGCGAAGCACTTCTGCGTAGCACGAGTTAAGAGCAAAATTGGGATTTGTCTCGGTTGTCTGTCTAAATGAAGTATTTCGTTGAAGCAAAAGCCGGGATATATATCAGGAGAATAAATATTATGTCTGAAGAAAAAGTATTTATATTCGATACCACTTTGCGGGATGGTGAGCAATCCCCGGGCGCATCTCTGTCGATAGCAGAAAAGCTCGAAATCGCACAGCAACTGGCGATTCTGGGCGTAGATATAATCGAAGCGGGATTTCCCGTATCCAGCCCAACCCAGTTTGAGGCGACAAGGCTTGTCGCAGAACAGGTGCAGGGACCTACGATAGCCGCTTTAGCACGCGCCAATGAAGGTGATATCGAAGCTGCCGGCAAGGCAATAGCGCCGGCAAAAAAGAAACGCATTCACACGTTTATTGCCACCTCGCCTGTACATATGAAGTGCAAGCTCAAGAAGAACAGCGACGAAGTTCTTAAAATGGCGGTTGCCGCAGTCAAATTCGCCGGAAATTTCGTAAAAGATATCGAGTTCTCGCCTGAAGATGCGTGCAGAAGTGAAATGCCGTTCTTAATTGAGATTTTGACTGCTGTTATCGAAGCTGGTGCGACTACGCTGAATATACCGGATACAGTTGGCTATGTGCTGCCTTACGAGTATGGCAGGATTATTGCTCAGCTCAAGTCGGATGTTCCAGGGATTGATAAGTGCGTTATAAGCACGCACTGTCATAACGACCTTGGAATGGCGGTTGCGAATTCTCTTGCAGGTGTGCGAAACGGCGCCAGGCAAATCGAGTGCGCCGTAAATGGACTGGGCGAGCGCGCCGGCAACGCCGCTCTTGAAGAAGTCGTGATGGGAATACGAACGCGTCCTGACTTTTTCGCGACCCAAAGTACAGGCGGCCTGTCAACCAACGTTAATACGAAGGAAATTTATCGAACGAGCCAGCTTGTTTCACAACTGACAGGTTTTGTGATTCAGCCCAACAAGGCAATTGTCGGTGCAAATGCCTTTGCGCATGAATCTGGTATTCATGTCGATGGAATACTCAAGGAACGAACTACATACGAGATTATGACACCTGAAAGTATAGGTCTGGGAAGTTCGAAAATGGTGCTTGGCAGGCATACAGGCAGGCACGGATTCGTCAACAGGTGCAAACAGCTCGGCTTCAAGCTCGATAAGCAGGAAACCGAGCATGCGTATCAGAGATTTGTGGAAATCGCAGATAAGAAAAAAGAAGTTTTCGATGAAGACATTGCCGCGATTATCAATGAAGAAATTCATGTCGTTGAGCATGTGTACCAGCTTGAATATCTTCATGTAGCCAGCGGGACAGGCACTTTGCCGACCGCGAGCGTGAAGATTAAAATCAACGACCAGGTAAAACAGGCCGCAGCCTGCGGCGACGGACCTGTCGATGCCGCGTATGAAGCGATACGCGAAGCAACCGGATTATCACCTAAGCTGGATAACTATTCCATCCGCGCAATCACAAGCGGCAAAGAAGCTCTCGGTGAAGCAACTGTCCGAATCAGCACAGATGGCAGAACCTACATAGGCCGCGGCATCTCGACTGACATTATCGAAGCAAGCGCAAAAGCCTACGTCGATGCGATTAATAGAATGGTCTCCGACAAAGGCGATAAACCTGAATTAAAAGCTGAAGTATAAAATATAAGGATTATTAATATGGGAATGACAATTACAGAAAAAATATTGGCTAAAGCAGCGGGCAAGGACACTGTTAAGGCAGGTGAGCTTGTCGATGCGAATATCGACGTTGTGATGTGTCACGATGTGACGACTCCACCGGCGATTTCAATGCTTGTCGAAAAAGGAATAGATAAAGTTTTCGACCAGGAAAAAATAGTTGTAACGCCGGACCATTTTCAGCCGGCAAAAGATATAAAAAGCGCCGAGCTGCATAAGCGTCTCGATACATGGGCGAAGCGGCATAAAATCAAGTATTATTACAAGATTGGAAGAGCGGGCGTTTGTCACGCCCTGCTTCCCGAACAGGGACATATCAGGCCGGGAGAAGTCATTGTCGGCGGCGATTCACATACATGTACTTACGGCGCATTTGCGGCTTTCAGTACTGGAATAGGCTCGACCGATACCGCGGCGGCGATTGCAACCGGACAACTCTGGTTCAAAGTACCTGCTTCGATGAAATTCGTATTGAACGGCTCGCTCGGACATGGTGTGTACAGCAAGGACGTTATCCTAACTGTCATTGCAAGAATCGGAACTGATGGCGCTCTGTACAGAGCGATGGAGTTCGTCGGGACAACTCTTTCTGAAATGTCGATGGAAGCAAGGATGACTATAACTAACATGGCAATCGAAGCCGGAGCTAAAAGCGGCATAATTGGTTTCGATGATATTACAAAACAATATCTCGACGAGCATCTGAAAGAGAAAAAAGATTACACGGTTTTCAAATCGGACAGTGACGCGGAATACATTGCAACCGAAGAATTCGATTGTTCGGCAATTGAACCGATGGTAGCTTTGCCGCACTTGCCAAGCGGCGGCGTACCGGTTGGTCAATGTGCCGGAATGGAAATGGACCAGGCATATATCGGAAGCTGTACGAACGGCAGAATCGAAGATTTGCG
>CAYSHS010000209.1:0-6335 GCA_964430845.1 uncultured Pirellulales bacterium
CAGGGTAACAGTTAAAAATCAAATAGTTTCTAATAATGACGGATCATTTCGCCCTTCATCTGCATTGTATTCATCAAGAGCTGGTGATATCTCTGTTGATATTGCTTCAAAAACTACTCCCGAACAATCAAAGAAAGATGCAATTGCATTAGTTGGTATTTTAGCACAAACACCAAAATCTCTTGGATATCCTGTAGTAGAAGATCCACTTCCTGAAAATCCTGCTCATGCCTTAATTAAGGGAAAAATAACAAAAGGGCACGCAAGAGAGTTTGTGCGAAAGTCGTTTTGGGTAATAAATCCTCAAAAAACATAATTACAGTTTGTTATGATTCTCGCAAACTTATTAGCTTAAATAAATAAAATGTATCCAACTAAAAAGGGAATAATGGGTCAGGCTTTGGATTTTGAGGTTGTTGAAGATAAGGCATATTTGGAATTGTTTTTGATTTAGAAATTAGTCCGCCAAATTCCTTTCTGGCGGATTGGTTGCTGCTACGCCGAACCGGGTTATTTTCATTTTTCGTGATTTTGAAAATAAGGCTGTTGCTTATTTTCATTTTATTGTTATAGTTATTTTATATGGCAAAGAAAAATGTACCTGGAAAATATGTTAAATGTGCCGGTTATGAAGCGTTTGTACCAAATCCACTTCCGCCGGAGATAGAGTGGACCGACAGGCTGATAAGGTCGCTATCAGATGCGGACCGTCTTATTGGTCAACTATCAGGAGAAGGGAAAAAACTGCCAAATCCTCATTTGCTTTTGCGGCCATTTATAAAACGCGAGGCTGTATTATCCAGCAGAATCGAAGGCACTCAAGCTACATTGGGAGAATTGCTCGCCAACGACGCAGGAGCGGCTGTCGAACGAAGCCCCGAAGATTTACGAGAAGTTGGTAATTATGTAAAGGCACTGGATTATGGAATCAAGAGATTGAAAACTCTGCCGCTCTCGCTCAGATTAGTTCGGGAAGTTCATAAGAAATTGATGGAAGGTGTACGAGGCAATCAGTCTGCGCCGGGTGAATTCCGTAAAATACAAAACTGGATTGGGCCTGCAGGCTGTACCCTCCAAAATGCAACTTACATTCCACCTTCCCCTGAACTATTGATGGATTGTCTTGGAAATTGGGAGAAATTCTTGCATGTTCAGACTATTCCCCCCCTGCTTCAGGCGGGACTGTTACACTATCAATTCGAGGCCATTCATCCTTTCCTGGATGCTAACGGCAGAGTCGGACGTCTTCTTATCATTCTTTTCTTGATTGAAAGAGATACGCTCACTTCTCCCATGTTGTATATAAGTGCTTTTTTTGAAGTCACTCGCAACGAATACTACAGCCGCCTTTTAGCTGTAAGCCAGGAAAATCAATGGAATCCCTGGCTTGAATATTTTCTCAATGGAGTCGCAAGAATGTCTGAAGATGTTCTCAGCCGTGCGGAAAAGATTAGCAATCTTCTTGAAGGCTGGAAGAAAATAGTCAGTAACGAGAAGCCTAAAATTCTGCCTGATGTTATTGACTTGCTTGCTGAAAATCCGTTCTGGAGCACAAAGAAGATTTCCGAACATTTGAATGTTGCTTTTACAACGGCACAGCGTGCGATTAACGTTCTGATTGAAAGAAAAATCATCTCTCAGGAAAATACCGCACAAAGAGACAGGGTATTTTGCGCGAATGATATAATGGAAATTCTCGACGAGCCGCCCAAAATTAAACCATAGTATGAATACGGAATACGGGGGTCAGGCTTTGGATTTTGGGGTTGTTTGAAGATAAGGTATATTTGAAACTGTTTTTAATTTATTTCCCGCCTTTTATTAGTGCTTAGTGTTTAGTATTTAGATTTTAGTCTCTGCGGCTTCGCGGGAGAAATAATCAATGTAAATCCCATGTGAATCCGTATCGAACCAAGAGAATACAGGATACAGGACACAGAATGCAGAATACAGCTTAAATTAGGGAATAGGATTTAGGGGATAACGGATATTGAAAAGTAAAAAGCGAAATGGATATTGCTCACCACGAAGAATCACGAAGGTTTTTAATCAATTTATTTCTTCGCGTCTCTTCGTGCTTCTCGTTGTTCTTCGTAGTTTAAAAAATATGAAAAACTCTGAGTTCTCTGTACCCTCTGTGGCTAAACCTATTGAAAAAACAAAGCCAATTGATTCGTATCGCGTATTGCATTCTGCGTACTGCGAAACAAAGCCAATTTATATTTAGCGAAAGCAGTGTATGTTCTTATATAATAAGTAGTTATGGTGATTTTAGGTGATATTAGAGAAAGAATCACCAGGTTTTGTGCTGCGGCCGTTTATGAAACTTTTGAAGTCCATGAGGTCTGAGCCGCTTGGCTTGATTTGTAGGATTCTCAGGGCATTCTGGCCGCAAATTATATTGAGGTTTTTGTCGAGTGTGCCTGTGGTAAGTCCCTGGGCATTCGCTGTTTGTACAACTTCAGCCTTTGCGAAAGTGGTACGTGTTGATTTTTTTGTTTCTTTGGATATGTAATTCGCAGAGGCGCCCGGCCAGGGCCAGAAGCCTCGGATTTTTCTTTCTAAAACATTGGCTGGTTCGCTGAAATCGATATTACCATCGGACTTGGTAAGTTTCGGAGCGAGCATCGCTTTGGAATGGTCCTGCTCGATATATACAGCCGTACCCGCTTCGATTTTGTCTAATGTTTCCAGGAGCAGAGGAGCGGCTAATTTCGCTAACTTTTCATGCAGGGAGCCTGCTGTTTCATTTGCGGCTATTTGGATTTGCGAGGCTGCCAATATTTTTCCGGCATCCATTTTGTCTGCCAATGTGATTATGCTTACCCCGGTCGTTGCATCGCCATTTATAATTGCCCAGTTAATCGGCGCTGCACCGCGATATTTTGGCAATAAGGATGCGTGAACATTTATTGCACTTTTGGGAGACAGGCTCACAAGCTCTGCGCTGACTTTCTGGCCGAAAGCTATTACAAGAATCAGGTCAGGATTGTAATCTGCAATTTTCGCGACAACTTGCGGGGCGTTAATATTTTCGGTTTCCAGCAATGGAATAGAAACAGACACAGCCCAGTTCGCTATGGGTGTTGGATTAGGTTTTCTTCCCCTTCCGGCAGGGTTGGGAGGTGCAGTGACAACCAATGCAAGCTCATGTGCTGAATTTTCAACAGCATTGAGACAATTTATCCCGAATTCGCCGCTGCCGAAGTATGCTATACGCATAATATTTTTTCCAAATGTTATTTGTCAGAAGCATTGTCCTGTAATTTTTTCAACTGCCTGCGGTTTGCTATTTTCGCAGCCGCTCCGAGACGATTAACGATTGTCATCCCCTCGATATGGTCGTACTCATGCTGAAGTGCCCTTGCGTATAGTCCCTCGCCTTCTTCGGAGAATTCTTTTCCATCGAGTCCGGTCGCGGTAACTTTAGCATTTTTATATCTGCGAATCTTTGCGGATATGCCAGGTACCGAGAGGCATCCCTCTTCTATCGTATCGAGCGTACCGTATGGCGTGACAGTCGGATTTATAAATACTTTGACACTTTCCCTGCTGGTATCGAGCGAAATGATAAATAGCCGCAGTGAGACTCCCGCCTGCGGAGCGGCCAGACCTACTCCCCTGTTCTGGCGCATAATCTCATACATCTTTTCCACAAGCTGCCTGATATTATCATTTATCTCTTTGACCGGCTCGGCCGACCTGCCAAGAACTTCAGCAGGATAATGCGTTATGTGACATTTATCAATATCTATTTTATCCATCAGGTTAAACCTTTTCAAATCTTGTTTGTAATTTTCCCATAAAATATTGAAAGGACTTATTTTTACTTTTAGCGGTTTCTATTAAGAATCTTTTTAGAACCTCTGTCATAAAATCAATCCTGGAATCAAATTTATCAGGCTGAATATTATTTAAATCCTCTTTTTTAATATCATCTGTACTTCTTAAATACTTTATCCCAAGTTCTTTGCTTTTTTGTTCATCCAAACCTGCAAGATACCAGCTTTCTATTTCTTTAATCACTATAACAATTTTATTTTCATCAAGACTTCGTTTGTAGATTTTTTTCAAACTCTCTTTTTTCTGAATTAAACATGGTGAATTATTAATGTCTCTAAGAAAAATATAATCCGCAAAACTCATGGCGTTGATTGATTTTAGAAAACTTTCGACCTTCTTTTTTGGCATACCCGAATATTGATGCAAAGAACACCGATATTTTTTATTAATTAAAGGAATCACTGTTGCTTTTATAAATCTCTCATCATCCGAACCTTCAACAAAAAAGTAAATTTCACGATAAGACACTTTTCAATCCTCAAGCAGGTTCTGAACATAAAGATCATCAAGACCTAATTCATTTTTCATGAATGTTTTGACCCGTTCATTGTCTTTGGGTCTGGAAATAGTTGAAAATCCTTCTTTATCCCTGGAAATAAGCAAAAGGTTCTCGATACCGGCGTATTTTACAACTTCAGGATTATGAGTTGTCACGATAATTTGTTTCTTTTTTGAAGCATCCTTCATCATATCCACCATCCGTGAAATAAGGCTCGGATGTATATTCCTTTCAGGCTCTTCGATGATTGTTACACTCTTTTTTTCAAAATAAAGAGCACATAATAAAGCACTAATATTAACTGTTCCATCTGAAATAAAAGATGCGGGAAAATATACACTCGGAAAATAATTTTCTCGCAACTTAAACAGTAGAGACCTATCTGCAAATTTGTCTGTTGCTAAATCATCAATAAATGGTAGTAAATCCTTTATTAAGTTAGACAATTTTCTTTTTTTATCTTGATTTTCAACAATACTTTTAAGCACAAGAGACAAATTACTTCCATCTTCTTCAAGTTCTGATTTACCAGCAACTGAAACAGCTTTTTTAGACATTTTCGGATCAAAGTCATAAATAGCTATATCACTGAGGGCAGTTTCGATAGGTGGAAATAAAAAAAAGGGACTCGCAAGTATCAAAGATTTTAATTTAATCTTTTCACGAAGAAAAAAAGGAGGAAACAAGTTTTTCGCGGTTGCTTTAATCCCTGATGGTTTTTTCAATTGAACTTTAGGAGTGCCTTTATCATTTTTTATGATAATATTTCCATTACCTACAGGTTTTTCATGTCTAAGCTTTCCATTTTTAGTTTTTTGAAAACGACTGAATTCTACACTTAAGTCTATATAATCTTTTTTTACTTCAATATCCGTTATCTTAGGACCAAAATATAAAGTAGTCTGGTAAACAAATTTATTAATCCACGCAATTAATGATTCCGCAACATTAAATCCCAACCTGCTTGGAATAGCAGTAACTTCTAATGAAAGAGACTGTGGTAAACCGAGCCCCATATTTATGAGAAACTCAGAGCCTTGAAGTGAAATTGCATTATCAAGACCAAGACTAGTAATATCTCTTATAAATTTGAATATCTGTGTGAAATTGGATTTTCCCGAAGCATTGGCTCCAACTATAACATTGAAATTTCCAAGCTCGATTTCCAGGTCTTTGAAACTTTTAAAATTGCTTACTTTTATTTTTGTTATAGCCATGATTCAATTTCCTTAATTCAGGAATTTTCAATATCCTATATACCTAATCAAACTCGTCTCCTTCGAATGTGCTTCCGAGATACGATTTTATTACTATTTCGTTTTTGATGATTTCAGCGGGCGGTCCTGCACCGATTACCCTGCCGTGATCTATGATGTAGGCTTTATCGACCACTTCGAGAGTTCGCTCGACGTTGTGGTCTGTAATTAAAATGCTTACACCCGAATGTGCAAGCCTGTGTATTTCCTGCTGTAAATCTTCGACTGCAATCGGGTCCACGCCGCTGAATGGCTCGTCAAGCAGAATCAGCGAAGGTCTTGTTACCATAGCACGCGCGATTTCAAGTTTTCTGCGTTCTCCGCCTGATAGAAACCTTCCCTGGCTTTTTGCGACTTCAGTAAGGCCGAACCGCTCGATAAGAGCATCTGCTATTTGTATGCGCTCGGTCCTTCGCAGAGCCATTGTTTCGAGAATAGCCAGAAGATTATCACGAACGCTTAATCTCTGGAATATGCTTGGCTCCTGCGACAAATAACCCATTCCGAGCCTTGCGCGTTTGTACATGGGCAGTTTTGTAATATCTCGCCCCTCGAAAATGACTGAGCCGCTGGTGGGTGTAATCATTCCGATAATCATGCGGAAAGTAGTCGTTTTTCCGGCTCCATTTCGTCCGAGCAGGCCTACTATGGTTTGCCGCTCGATATTAATCGATACTTCATTTACGACTATCCTGCCGGAATAGTGCTTTACAAGACCACTTGTTTCAAGAAGAGTT
>CAYSHS010000210.1:0-6330 GCA_964430845.1 uncultured Pirellulales bacterium
TGGAAATGTTCGCGTAGGCGGCTGCCGGGAAGATATCCAGGATGAGATTATTCCTAAAATGCAAAAAGAGCTGGATAATCTCATGAAAAAAACAGATATGCTCATTAAAGCGGTTCTTGACGACCCTGTCTTACATGCAAGACTTAAAGGAGTTGGCATACTTAAAAAAGAAGATGCAATAAAATATGCAGTAACAGGACCGACCGCGAGAGGCAGTGACGTCAAGATTGATGTCAGGCATGATGACCCTTACGCCGCCTATGATGATTTGAACTGGAATGTAATAAGCCGGCCGGAAGGGGATGTCTTCGCGAAGGCTGTTGTTCGTCTTCTTGAGGTAGTCGAATCGATTAAAATGACTAAAGAGGCGCTTCAAAAGATTCCTAAAGGGCCGATAGCTGTGGAAGTAAAAGAAATTCCACCGGGTGAAGGTTGTGGTCATGCCGAGGCACCGCGTGGTGAGACGTTTCATTACGTTCGTAGTGATGGGGGCAATAGGCCGGTCCGTCATAAAATAAGGGCGCCGAGCTATGTAAATGTCCCTTCATTTAAGGCGTCGTGCATTGGTGAGCATATCGCTGATGTCACGCTTACTCTTGCTTCCGTTGACCCGTGTTATAGCTGTACGGAAAGACTCGCGGTTGTGGACTGCCATCATAATATTGTCCATGATTACGAGGCACTTTTGCAGATGAGCCGCGAAAAAACGAAACGTTTGAAAAAAGAAATTGGTGCACCGGAATTTAAGATGGAGGATTTCTAAATTGGTACAAAATGAATTTATTCTTTGCGTCCCTGTCTTATTACCTTTGATAGCCGGCTTTATAATGCTGTTTTTACCGAGCAGATTTTCCGTTTTATTCAGGGTGCTTACACTTATTATTTCCATTGTTGCCTTCATTTTAGCCATTGTCATATTCTCTTCCGGCGATTCCCAGTTTTCCTGGTCCATCCTGACTCTGGCACAGGGTGAATTTAATTTAGCCTTATTATTAAAAGTAACATCTTTAGGCAAATTTATTTTATTATTTGCGATGGGATTCGGCTTTTTGATTACATTATATTCTCTAAAGGCAAGAGCGGCTGTTGACGAGCAGCGGAATTCAAATATTTATTATGGCTCGATACTGCTCACAATAGGCGGCTCAGCGGGCATTTTGCTTTCCAATCATTTACTGTTTTTGCTTATCTTCTGGGAAATTGTCACTGCATCGTTATATTTGCTGATAACAACCGGCGGTAAGAGTTCCAACTTCGCCGCAACGAAGAGTTTTACGCTGATAGGCGCATCGGATGCGGCATTTCTTATCGGATTACTAATTGTATGGAGCATTACAAAAACATTTGTTATTTCGGATATGAACCTTGCGGCAGATTCTGCATTGCCAATTATTGCTTTCCTGCTTCTTATGACTGCGGCAATTACAAAGGCTGGCGCAATGCCTCTGCATACATGGCTTCCGGCAAGCGGCGAATACGCCTCCGCGTCAGTTATGGCTCTTTTACCCGCGGCGATAGATAAGCTGCTTGGTATTTATCTTCTCGTTATCGTTGTTCGGGGAATATTCGAATTGACACCAGGCGTTTTAAGCTTTGTACTTTCTATAATCGGAGCAGCTACAATAATTATCGCAGTAATGGTTGCAATGGTTCAGCATAACCTTAAAAGACTTCTATCTTATCATGCGATAAGCCAGGTTGGATATATGGTGCTTGGTATTGCCACATTAACGCCCGTTGGAATCGCGGGCGGTGTGTTTCATATGCTCAATCACGCTATTTATAAATGCTGTTTGTTCCTCTGCGGGGGTTCGGTCGAGCAGCAGTCTGGTACGGCTGAGCTGGATGAGCTTGGCGGTCTTGGTAAAAAAATGCCCTGGACGTTCGTGACCTGTTTGATTGCGGCGTTGAGTATTTCCGGTGTGCCGCCGTTTAACGGATTTGTTTCCAAGTGGATGGTCTATCAGGGTGTTATCGATATGGGCAAAAACCAGGCAGGACTCGCTTCGGGATTATGGCCTGTGTGGTTGGCTGCGGCTATGTTCGGAAGTGCGCTTACACTTGCTTCGTTCGTAAAAATCATTCATTCGATATTCCTTTCACGTATGCCGAGCGGCCTTAAAGATGTAAAAGAGGTGTCTGCTTTGCAGATTGTTCCTGTGGTAATACTGGCGAGCCTTTGTGTTATTTTTGGAATTTTATATTATATCCCATTGAATGTGTTTATTTACCCGGGACTGGGATTGGAAACAGAAGCACCTGCTCTGAGTTTGTGGAGTGCAGGCCTTGCTACGGTTCTAATAATCATCGGAATAATAATAGGTATGTTGGTTTGGTTTGTAATGAAGCTGTCGGGTAACATACGCATAGTTCCTACGTGGAATTGCGGCGAGAAATCCGATAGTGACAGTCTTATTGTTTCCGGAACTCATTTTTACAAAACAGTGTCAAACATGAAAGCACTGAAACCTCTTTATTCAGGCCAGGAGAAAGGGTATTTCGATGTATATAACCAGGGCGGCAGATTGGGTTTGTCCCTGACATATCTGTTAAAATGGCTACATTCGGGCGTCCTGCCAATGTACCTGACCTGGGTGACAATAGGATTGCTGGCGGTGCTGTTTGCACTTTGCAGGGTTTGGTGAGGATAACTATGATTGTTGTATTTTATATTTTATTATTGTTCATGCTAATAGCGGCCGTTATTGCTGTCGAGACGAAGAATCTGCTCAGCGCTGTAATTTGCGTAGGCGCAATTGGATTCGGGGGTTCCTTAATATTTTTGTTTCTAAGGGCGCCTGATATCGCGATAACACAGATTGTCGTGGAAGTCCTGGGACTGATTATCCTTATTCGTGCTACGATTGCAAGGGACCTGACGTTTATCAGCGGCGACAGGGAATTTTTCGGAACAGTAGTTTCTGTTGTTGTTGTTTTCCTGATATTTATGGCAGGTGTTAAAGTTCTTGATTCCCTGTACGATTTCGGCACACCGGTTTATGCAAAAACAGAAAATGCCGCTTCGCAAACTTATATTGAAAAAGGTTTGGATGATACCGGTGCCGCCAATATCGTGTCATCTATAATTCTGGATTATCGTGCATATGATACTCTTGGTGAAGCAACGGTGCTGTTTACTGCCATTATCGGCGCTACCGTGCTGCTTCGGAAAAAGAGCAGAAAACTGCCGGAGGTGCTCGAATAATGAAAGGTATGACTGTAATTGTAAAAACCATTGCAAGCTGGGTAAAGGTGCTTATCATTTTGTTCGGCATTTATATCCTGCTTTTCGGCCACCTTACCCCCGGTGGCGGCTTCGCGGGAGGCGTCATTTTGGCTTCGTCTTATGTCCTGCTAATGCTCGCTTTCGGAAGGGAGTTTGTTAATAATAATCTACCCTTGTCACTTGGCAGTAAGCTCGATTGCATCGGTGCGATTTTGTTTCTTTCGATAGCGATTCTGGGAGTAGTATTCGGCGGAGTTTTCTTCAAAAACTTTCTTATCGAGTACGGCCAGAAATTTAATCTCATAAGTGCCGGAATTATTCCACTATCGAATATCGCGATTGGTTTGAAAGTCGGCGCATCACTGTATCTAGTAATTTTCCTTCTTTCGGCTTTCAGACGTGATGATTCTGATGATACAAAGGAGCTGGACTAATGCCTTATGCAATATGCTTTTTGTTATTTATGATAGGGCTGTATTGTGCAGTCGTAAAAAAGAACATGGTCAAGATTGTTATCGGTATAATGGTCATGGAGTACGCTGTTAATCTTTTCCTGATTATGCTCGGCTACCGTTTCGGGGGTATTGCGCCGATTTTGAGCAGAAGCGATATCGATGGCCAGACTGGAAAGATTATGCAGAGTTTTTTAAATAATAGCGTTGACCCGCTGCCGCAGGCACTTGTGCTTACTTCTATTGTTATTAGTCTCGGCTCACTCGCCCTGCTAATTTCAATATGTGTCAGGATATATCAGAAATACGGGACATTTGATATCACCGAGATAAGGAGGTTGAAAGGATGATAAAACTTTTGCCTGCTTTTGTAGCTATTCCTTTGTTTACAGCGTTTGTTCTGCCGCTTTTCGGCAATAAGCAAAAAAATGCAGCTACTACTCTGGCCAATATAGCAATAATGATTCTGCTCGTTTTGTCTTTGCTTTTCATTAATAAAACCGGTATTTATGTAATGGGGCAGCGAACGATTCCGTTAGGTATAAATCTTGTTATTGACGGATTAAGCTCAATGCTTCTTCTTGCTATCAGCTTTGTAAGCTTCGCCGCTATGCTTTTCAGTATAAGATATATGGAGCAATATACGGCCAAAACAAAATACCTGAGCCTTTTTATGCTCATGGTTGCTGGAATGAACGGAGTTGTTTTATCGGGTGACATTTTCAACCTGTTCGTATTTCTCGAAGTAGCTTCCATCGCATCTTACGCACTGGTAGGTTTCGGCTGCGAGCACGAAGAGCTTGAAGCATCTTTCAAGTACATGGTACTGGGAAGTGTTGCCTCGGCGTTCCTGCTGTTCGGAATTGCTCTTGTTTATGGTAATACAGGCTCGCTCAATATGGCTTATATTTCGGGAATAATACATGAGGCGGGCATGAACAGCGGCCTTGCTTTTGCATTGGCTTTGTTTGTTGTGGGATTCGGTTTAAAAGCGGCGCTTGTACCTTTTCATGCCTGGCTGCCGGATGCGCATCCTTCTGCCCCGGCGCCGATTTCAGCGATGCTCTCAGGTGTGCTGATAAAAGCGCTTGGTGTCTATGCACTTTGCAGGATAATTTTTAATGTCTTTGGTCTTTCAGTTGCCATAGGCTGGACACTTGTTGCGCTCGGTGTCCTGAGCATGGTAATAGGGGTATTTCTTGCCGTCGGCCAATGGGACATGAAACGCCTTCTTGCCTATCACAGTATTTCTCAGATGGGTTACGTTGTAATGGGAATCGGGCTTGGTGCATTGATTTTAGCTGAAGGGGGTAATAAAGTCTGGGCTTCCCTGGCAATTATGGGTGGGCTTTTTCATCTGATGAACCACGCGGTTTTTAAGTCGTTATTATTTTTAATGAGCGGCTCAGTCGAAATGGCTACGGGAACAAGACAGCTCAAAAAACTCGGAGGACTCGGCAGTGTAATGCCCATAACACGTGCAGTCAGCTTCGTCGCTTCGGCTTCCATCGCAGGCGTGCCTCCATTCAATGGTTTCTGGAGCAAGCTGATACTTGTTGTCAGTGCAGTCGGTGCAGGTTTCTATGGGCTTGCAGGAGTTACGGTTCTCGTAAGCCTGGTGACATTAATATCATTTTTGAAGATTCAAAGATATGCCTTTCTCGGTGAGTTGCCTGAAAATTTACGGCAGGTCAAAGAGAGCAAAGGCTCCATGCTTTATGCAATGGTGTTTTTAGCGTGTCTTTGTGTTTTTATGGGTTTGATTTTGCTTGTACCCGGCCTGCGGGAAAATGTTCTCCAGCCTGCTATAAACGTTCTTATGTCGGGACAAGGTTACGCTGAGACTATAAAGGAAATGGCGATGGTGCAGTAAAGGACTTATCATGAGAAGATCGATATATTTAATTCTGGCGTTTATTGTTTGGATTCTGCTGACATGGCCTTTCGTTGATGGAAAGATAGACTGGCAGGTTGTAGTAGCTGGAGTAGCTGCTTCTGCTATTGTATCTATTATTTTCCATGACATACTCCCGAAAGAGCATCATGTTTTCATCTCACCTGTCAGGATTTTCTGGTTCCTTGTCTATGTCCCTGTATTTTTCTATTATGTCATCAAGGCAAACTTCGATGTCGTTTATCGAGCTTTGCATCCTGCAATGCCGATAAAACCTGGAATCGTGAAAATAAAGACGAACCTGAAATCGGATTCTGCAATAACTGCGCTTGCCAATTCGATTACGCTCACTCCCGGCACGCTTACAGTTGACCTTACCGATGACGGCTGTATGTATATTCACTGGATTAATGTCAAATCCGATGACATCGAGCAGGCGACGAATATTATTGCGAAAAGGTTCGAGTGGTTTATAAAAAAGATTTTCGAATAAAAAGAGGTTGATATGGAGTTGATATTTTATTTTGGCTTATTTATATGCTGCTTTTTGTGCCTGTATAGGATAGGCCGCGGGCCAAGCGCTCCCGACCGAACAGTGGCCATCGATATACTCGGTATTGTTATCGTGGGTTTCTGTGCCTTGCTTGGCCTGGAGACCGGAAAAGATTTTTATTTGAACATTGCTCTTGCCTGGGCATTACTGAGTTTTATTGGAACTATAGCTCTGGCGAAATTCCTGGAAGGAAGAGATTTCGATG
>CAYSHS010000211.1:0-6326 GCA_964430845.1 uncultured Pirellulales bacterium
TAGTTCCGAAAAGAATGTCGTAATTACATTGAATGGCAGAATGCGTATTTTTGGTAATATTAAGGATTCCAAAGGCAATCCTATTCCTGATGTGCGTGTTTATTTGCATCCTAATTATATGCCGATAGTTAATACTGATTCATCGGGGCATTACGATTTGAATTGGTTTGATTTACCTGGTGAAAGCTTTAATGTTACTTTCAGGGCACCGCGTCCCGATGACGGAGGAGTTCGCATGGGTATTCAGCTTGCTGAACGCAAGGCAATGGAGATGCCTAAGCAGGGGACGCAATATTATCTTCATAAAGTTGTGTCGGTTAAAGCTGAAATCGGAAAAGAAATGGAATTGAATACGGTTTTGGCTTCGGCGGATTTACTTACAATACACGGCAAAGTGACGGATACGAATGGCAGGCCGGTCGCACAGGCAAGCCTGATGCTTTTTGCGGGTAACGCGAAAGAGGATGAATGGCTTGATAAAATAGATTTTTACAGACGAAGACCTACAGGCGGCGGCGGATTTAGCGCTGATGATATTGTGTTTGTTCCGTTGGCTCGAACTGTTACGGATAAAGACGGGAATTATATTCTCTGCGCAGTGAGAGAAAACGCACAAAGCCTGCAGGTTGCCAGTTACGCTACAAAGATAGATCCCAATCTTTATTCGTTTGGTGTAATGTCCTTGAATAAAGTCAGTAAATTAAACAAAGACATCAGGCCGCAAGTGTCGCAAAATAATATGGAGATTGATTTTCAACTCTCTGTATCACCATGAATTAAATTGCCACGACTTTTATCAAATCTCTTTAATTCAAAATATCATTTTTACCCTGAGCGCAGCGGAGCGCTTAGGGTATTTTTTTAAATATTTCAAGAAAATTTTTCAGATTAAATTTACAGATTGCATATATTGTCACGCTATTGAAATGTCCCATTATATCGGACATAATATTTTCGTTTGAGTCCGAAAAAGCAGGTGCGAAATAAATTTCAGTTTTAATAAACAATTGTTTATCGGAACAATCCTCTTTTATTGCATCATTTTATTGCACAGCCTAAATCAGCCGAAAAATCGCGTTTATCAGCACTGATAACTTCAATTTTCCTTGACGATTCACGTGAATTGTTATATAATACGCTAGCATTACAAGAGAGTGGGAAGAAGATTTCCCCCTCGATTATGCGCAATTGAAGTAAAAGTAAATGAATGGATTTTAATGGGGGGATTTAAGGATGTTGTTAAGGATAACATGTTTAAGGAAGGCTTTATTATCTCACGGACTGGTGTCTCGCTTGTGCGGGATTTTTCACCTGTGCCTGAAGGTATTACGAGCTTTGGCAGGTCTTATGCCGCCTGTAAAGCATTTTTTATGGATAATGCGAGCGGCCTGCGATGTTGGTCTGTCTATTCCTTTGTACTTTGCCTGCTTTCTTCCGGAATCTCTTAAAAACAGCCGCTTCGAATTTACTCTTGCAAATGCGAGCTGAACCGCGGCGAAATCGTAATTATTATTTACCTGAAAATATATAATAAAACGTGGAGAAATAAATGCTTACAACGGGTGATACAACTAAAACCAATGGAAGAGGAGCAAAAGTCCGTTTTGGAGAGCTGCTTCTTTCCAAGGGTCTTTTGGAAAGCAGTGATTTAACTGAAGCTCTGAACGAGCAGCACAATCACGGCGGGCGACTCGGCGAGATACTGGTAAAGCTCAAGATGCTCAGCGACGAGGAAGTTCGCTGTGCCTTGGCAGAGCACCTCTCTACCGAGCGCGTTCATCTCGATATAAACGAAATAGACATGAGCGCAGCCAGGCTCGTTCCGGAAGCGATAGCCAAGCGTTTTAATCTCGTAGCCATTGGCCGCAGGCAAAACAAGCTTGTCGTGGCGATGAATGACCCTCTCGATATAATCGCCACTGATACGATAACATTAAAAACCAGGCATGATGTCCATCCTGTTCTCAGCTCGCCTTATGAAATCCAGCATGCGATAGAGTTCGTCTATCACGGCTCCGATGTCGATGAGCAGCGTCTTCGCGACCTGGTCGAGCTTCAGGTGGATTCCGAAGATGGTGAGATTTATAATCATGATTCAGTAATTGAAAATGCTCTCGAAGCGGATATAAGCGCCGAGGAAGCTGCAACAAAGGCTCCTGTGATTCGATTTGTTGACCTTCTGCTTCGCCAGGCGGTGAAAAGCCGTGCAAGTGATATTCATGTCGAGCCTCAGGAGCATACGATGATAATCCGTATGCGAATTGACGGCATATTGCGTGATATGGTTCCTCCACCGCGCTCGATGCAGGCGGCAGTTGCGACAAGAATCAAAATCTTATCGAAAATGGACATTGCCGAAAAGCGTCTGCCTCAGGACGGCAGGTTCCGAATAAAAGCGCCGGGAAGGGAAATAGACGTTCGCGTTAGCGTGATTCCTACTATTTACGGCGAAAAAGTCGTAATGCGTATCCTGGATTCGGCCGCGTTGAATCATAATCTTGACCAGCTTGGCTTCGAGCCTCAGCTCTTGAAGGAATACAAGGAAATGCTCCAGAGGCCGCACGGAATCATCGTTGTTACAGGCCCGACCGGCTCAGGCAAGAGCACAACCCTTTATTCCTCGCTGAATTACATAAAAGACCCGAGAAAAAACATTACGACAGTCGAAGACCCTGTCGAGTACAGACTTGCAGGGATAAACCAGATACAGGTCAAGCCTGAAATTAATCTCGATTTCGGACTTTCCCTTAGGGCGATTCTCAGGCAGGACCCGGATATTATCTTTATTGGCGAAATTCGAGACAAGGAGACCATCGATATAGCGATAAAAGCCTCGCTCACGGGCCATCTCGTGCTAAGCACGTTCCACACGAACGATGCTCCAAGTGCAATCAGCAGAATGGTTTACATGGGCGTAGAGCCTTATCTGCTCGCTTCGACAGTCAACATGATAATCGCCCAGCGTCTTGTAAGGCGTATTTGCGAGCGATGCAAGGAGCCTGTCGAGATGAGCGAAGAGCTTCTCAAAAGGCTCAATATCGGCTCAGAATTGGGAAAAGATATGGTTTTCTATCATGGCGCAGGCTGCAACGCCTGCGGAAATACCGGTTATTACGGCAGAATGCCCATTTTCGAGTTCCTTGTAATCGATAAGGAAATTCGCGAGGAGCTGATTTCAGGGGCAAGCGAATCGAAAATTCGTGCGATTTCCAGGAAAAAAGGCTATCATGGCCTGTTCGAGAGTGGTATTAATAGAGTCCTTGCGGGCCTGACAACCGCAGAAGAAGTGATTGGTGCAACAGTTATTGAGAAGGATTAATTAAGGAACAATAAGTGATAACATATAAATTTGTAGCACGTGACGGAACGGGCAAGATTTTGGAAGGATATACCGAAGCCATATCCGAGGCGGATGTTCTAAGCCGGCTTCGTGACCAGGGTTGCACCCCGGTTACCGTAGAAGCAATATACAACAAGGCCAGGAAAAAAATGCGTATTCCTGCTTTCGGCAGGAGTATAAGTTCCGGCGAGCTGGCGGCGGTTTTCTGGCAGTTGAATGCAATGGTCGATGGCGGTATTACCATAGCAGAAGCGCTGGATGGAATCGCTGAAGATATGGATAACATTCGTTTTCAGAAAATTCTCCTGAAGATTTTGGAAAACATTGAAAAAGGCGGCAGCGTATCGGGAAGTATGTCCGAGTTCCCGGACGTTTTTAACAAGCTCGTCTGCTCTCTTGTCATGGCGGGCGAAACAGGCGGAAATATCGCAGATTCCTTTCAAAGAGCCGCGATTTATTATACGGAACGCGACAGGATAAGAAGGAAAGTGAAAAAAGCGCTGACTTACCCGGCCTTCGTGCTGGGATTTGTGGTATTGGTTGTTATTGCCATTATGACGCTTGTTATACCGCGGTTTCGTGAAATGTTTCAAAATTTCGGCCAGGGAAAGCTGCCTGCTTTTACCGAAGCGTTTATGGGTGTTTATGATATTTTATCTGGCAACTGGTATTATATCATAGGCGGGATTGCACTTACGGTTATTACGTTTGTTATTCTTTATAGAAATTCATCGTCGTTCCACAGGCTGTTTTCAAGGCTTTTTCTGCGTGCCCCTTTATTCGGAAGCCTGATAAAAAATGCTTTTTTATCTACATTCTGCAAGACAATGTCGAATTTGCTAAAAGCTGGCGTGCCTGTCCTGGAAGCCTTCGAGATTATTACCGAGACCAATAACAATGATATAATATCCGATAAATTAGAGCAAACGCGCGAGGGAATTGTATCCGGTATGAGCATCTGCGCCAGCATGACGGCGACTGATTTTTTCCCGAATATGTGCCTGAAAATGGTCAAGGCAGGCGAGGAAAGCGGCTCTTTATGGAAAACTTTGGACAGGACGGCTGATTATTACGAGGAAAAGGTCGATTCCATTATTTCAACGATGACAAGCCTGCTTGAGCCGCTTATGATTATTTTTGTCGGTATTATCGTGCTGGTTGTGGTTCTGGCGCTGTATCTGCCTGTATTCCAGATTTCTGATATAAGGGCAGGATAGATGATAAAAACGCAGTTTTTTTTAGATTGACATAAATATGTGTTTTTAATACAATGTTATAATCTAATTTTGAAGGAAAGTTTTTAAATGTATATAGTTTAACGTATAAAAGTATGGAAACGCTTTATGGTGTGAGGGATGTAAGTGTGTGTTTTATTAAAATGTTTTTGAAAGGTAAAAGATCATGAAAAGTAGAAAAGGTTTTACATTAATAGAATTGATGGTCGTGGTTCTAATTGTCGCTGTATTGGCGGCGGTATTGATACCAATGCTTACAGCAAGACTGGAAGCTGCAAAATGGTCGGAAGGCAAAGCTGGTGCAGGTACAATTGCAACGGCTGTACGTGCTATGGCGGCTGAATATGGACAAGATACAGGAGGCCCGGCTTTACCTACTCCTGTTTCAGGAACAGTTCAACCTTATATGACTGTCTCCGACTTAAAGGGAAAATGGTTTGACAACTCTTGTTATAGTTTTTCTGTAGTACCAACTTTAAATGCAGCGGGTTCATTATATCCAGCTAACTTTTGTATTCATGTTGCCGCTCCAGGTGGAGGTAGTTCGACTTGGACTGAAAAGAATTGGTATTTGGATGAAACAGGTACTTGGGGCACATCTTCTATGCCATAATCGTGGAATAGGGACAGTCACCTATTTAGTTATAATAGGGACAGTCACCTATTTTGTTTGAAATGAATTTAACAGAGTGGGGCTTTGAATAGTCAAAAGCCCCACAATACTGTTTTGAAAATAATTGAAAATGAAAAGCAGACACATACATAAAAATAGTGGTGTCACGCTGATAGAAGCTTTGGTTGCGACTGTAGTAGTTGCGATTTTAGCTATCGGGGGACTTTCTTATCAATATCTCGGCGCATATCAATTCCGTATAGCACGGGCTGAGTTGACTGCTACCCGCACCGGTCAGCTCCTCATAGAAGACTGGAAGGGAGCCGGTGCTCCGGATGTTGCTATTTACGACCCTAGCAGGTTGGGCTTTACTCCAGATAACAAAGAAAACAGTTACAATATAATAGTTGACGGCCTTAACATGCGATGTACGCTTGATCCCCATGTTAAGGAAACAGATGAAGATGCGGGAGTTACTTTGCAACAGTTAGATGTTACAGTTCAGTGGCGAAAGGATTTAGGCTCAGGATATGTCGAGACCGATGGTCCTTCGATTACACTTTCGACCTACGCGAGACTGGGACAGGATTGATTAGGGGTGATATGAGAAAAACAGGACGAAAATTTGGAAAAGGTTTAACTCTTATCGAATTGATAATAGGGGTAGTTGCTTCCCTTATAGTCGTATTAACCGTAGCAGTTTTGTTAGTTGCAGGTCATCGCAACTGGAACTGGGCATTCGATTACGCAAACGGTGATATACAGGTCAATGCGATAGAGACGATGATAAATTTCGGCATAACAGGCAGAAAATCAAATAAATCAGATTATGTGCTATATAATTATGACGGCTCGAAATTCACACCTGTTCTTCCTAATCCATCGAATCCTATAGAAGACGTTAACGGTACAGCAGTTGAATTCAGGTATTGGGATTCGGACCTGCAGGACAGCTTTATGGATACCGAGAAAACAGGCAACGCATACGCGATGTTCTATGTCGAAGATGGAGAGCTGAAGGTTGATCGCGGCAAAATTAATGACTCAGGTAATAAGTCTCTTTCAGGCACACAGATACTTGCAAAAAACGTTCAGTCTATCGTATTCAGTCATACGAAAAAAAATGACAAAGGTGATG
>CAYSHS010000212.1:0-6308 GCA_964430845.1 uncultured Pirellulales bacterium
GCGTTGGCTCTCAGTTCCATACCCATATCACCGAAAGTAGTAACAAATAGCCAGTCTCCTTCAAGACCTGATGCAGAAGATGTTACAGTTTCAGCGGCTGCTGCTGTTTTACGTTTGCCTTTATAAGTCATTTCACCAAAATCTGACGATGAGGTCAGCTCAATCGTGTCACCTTTAATTGTACCGGTGAATTGTCTATCAGCCGACATCATGCCGCCCATTCCGCCGGCATCGCCTTCAGCCTTACGAGTAAAACTCAATTTCTGGCCGTCGATGTTAACATCAACAATTTTGAATGTGGGCATCTGAAAATCTCCCATACCGCCGCCGGGACCACCCATTCCACCTCCAGGGCCGCCCATGCCGCCTTCGGGCATCTGGAATTCCATTGCCCAGGTACCAGTGATTACACCATCATCGCCTTTTGTAAAGGTAGAATTAATTGTTATATTCATACCTCCACCGCCGGGACCGCCCATTCCACCATTATCAGGCATTTCCATTGTGAACACCCAGTCGCCTAAAATATTTTCTGCGGCGTTAGCTTGTGAGAATCCCGCAAACAGCAGAAAAATAACAACGAAAAACAGGCGTATTCCAATCTTCTTGTGTAATTGATTCATAACATTTCTCTCCTAAAAACACCCCCTCTAAAACATAAAAATCGCCTGGCTACACCGCCAGACCAACGAAAAATAAATTTTACCAAAAAATTAAGTAAAAAGTAATAATTCTTCAACATTTGTGTAAAAGCTCAAGTTTTTATTAATTTTCTGTATTTTTCCCTCTCCGCCTCATTCCTGCTCTGCTGTTTCGGGAATTTCGACTACTTTCAGAGGCAGGCATGCTTCCTGTGCGCCGTTAATGGCGAAATCGAACCTGTACTCGCCTGCTTTATTCAGGCGCAGGCCGTGAATATTGAGAATAATATTACGAATGCAGGAATTTTCATTTTCCGGCACGCGGACAGATATGTTTCTCTCCAATACAGGCCCGGCGGGATTGCCGTCTGCGTCGATAAAGTTGATTCTAATCGTATGATCACCTTCCTCGATTTTGGAAAATCGAAGTCTCACTGCCACCGCGCAGGCTGGATGTACCGCTGGTATCTTCCTTGCGTAAAGTCTGTCGAAAGCACCGAGAATATTCAGCTTTCCCTGCTGGTCAGTCGCACAATCACACAAAATAAACGCTTCAACTTCCATAATAATCCTTTCACAAGGATAAAATCCTGAACAAATGTTAATTCGTTAAATCTTCAATTCAACATTTTAACTTCTACATTTTGACTTTCCAATCTATCCTATACCTTTAACCGGCCTTGTCAACCTGTTCTTTTTACCGCCTGATTCTTTTATCATAATAAATTCCCTGTTTTTAATCTCATAGCCGTATTATAGTTCCGGTTAAGTAACCTGTCATCTGTTATTTTAAGGCCAGTAGTGCATTTTTATTTTTCTGCCTGCTCATCTCACGTTCTTTGGACATTAAATGGTATATAAGATAAGCTGTTCTTCATTGATTTAAATATTAAAAGCGTGTATATTGATATTCAGGTCCCGTATAACAAGCGATGAGACCCGAAATAAGGATGTACCGGAACGTTGTATGAAACAAGGAAAGTTCAGTTTTTTTATATATTTGTTGGTCTGGACGGCGGCAATAAGCGGCTGTGCGAGTATCCGGATTACGGATCCTGCAAGAACTGCTACTGAGCAGTTTCTGCTCTCACAGGCGGCTGTAAAAGCTGTCGGGCTTTTATCTTTCGAGGCTATTCACGGACGAAAAGCATTTTTGGATGCTAACAATTTTTCACCTGCCGAGAAAGATTTTGTGCTCAGCGAGTTCAGGGCAAAGCTGCTGCTTTCAGGCGTAAGCATAGCTCCAAAAAAGGATGATGCGGAAATTATTGTGGAAGTTCGCAGCGGGGGTGTGGGTATCGACCGTTATGAGTCCTTGTTTGGAATACCTTCCTTCGCAGCTCCCGCGTCTTCCATTACCAGTGCAATATCGCTGGTAACGCCTGAAATTGCAATCACCAAGAAAATCAGGCAAATAGGATTTGCAAGCGTCTCTTATATCGCATATTGGACAGATACAGGCGAAGTTGTAGCAAGCTCAGGACCGGCAATCGGCAAATCGAACCGAGAAGACTGGTGGCTCTTCGGTTTCGGACCTAATACTATCGGAAATATTCCGCCGGTGGATTACGAATCGGAATGAAAAAAGTTATAAGTGGCTAAAGTGCCTAAAATGTCTAAAGTTGTTTTTGAATTTTGTCTTTTAACTTTAGCTCACTTTAGTCACTTTAACTAACTTAGATTATGAAACGATGGACAATTCGAATATTTCTGGTTTTAATCGGCCTTGCACTGGTCGGTACAGCGGCGGTGCTGTTGATTGTTCATACCGATTTACCTCAACAATTAGTGCTTAAAGCTCTGAATGAAAAACTTGGTATGGAAGTATCGGCAGGCTCGCTGCGAACGAGTTTTTGGGGAAAAACCACCATAACCGACTTTACCCTGGGCCTGCCTATGGAAAATGCCCCGTTGCTGGAAATACCGGAAATATACATTTCGCACACTTCAATCCCTTTGATATTGCTTAAAGGATTTACAATCCATGAAGCAAGAATCGTAAATCCTGTGGTCAATATAAAAGAAGATGAAAACGGTGTATGGAACATACAGGAATTCGCATATCAAATTCAGCATGTTTCATCAGGTCAGGACAAGATAAAATTTAGACTGCCTCGACTGAATATTGCAAATGGAACATGCTCAGTAACAGACATTACTGGTCATGTTGAAAAAATTGCCCCGATAATCTTTAAAGGCGAAACACAAAAACGGCATGTCTGGAATTTCGAGATGGATATTGCCTCGCAGATAACAGCTTCAGGAAGAATTGCACAGGGAAGTAACTGGTCACACGAAGTCAATATTGATATTAATGATCTGCCTGATTCAATAAAGAATCTGGTACCTCAGCTTACGGAGCATTTAATCGTAAAGGCAGGCTGGAAAGGGCGTATCCGCAAAAATGAGCTTGTTGGACGCATGCAGCTTGAACAGGCACGTGCAGGCAGGATACAGGTCGAAGGTACTTTGGGAATAGAAGTGTCACATACCGGTCTCATTGTTAATCTCGACGGTTTGCTGGTAAGTGGATTCGAGAAGCCCGTCGAACAATTCGATATTCTGGGAGGTCAGGTACAATTCGATGGTAATCAATTACGAGCCGAGAAGATTCTCGTCAATGCAGCTCAGAATCGTGCAAGTTTATCAGGCAAGTGGAGACTGCACGAAAAGCGGGGGGATTTCAATTGTTTTCTGGCTGGTGTTAAACCCGGGAGAAATATAAACTATGAAGGTACAATTTATGGAATGATAGATTTACCGGCAATAGGAACAAAAGAAATCGATTTATCTATAAATACCCAGGGCAAGTCGCCATGGGGAAGCTGGCAGAGTGAAGCTGATATATTGGGAACGGGGAATAATTGGGCAAGCTCTCAATGGAAAGTAAATATTCCTGCTTTAACTTGGAAGATGCAGGATAGAAATATCGATGCAAAAGACATCAAGGCTCAAATTACTGCAAACTGGCCTGATATCAAGCTGGTTAGTCTTGATTTTGCCAATGCAGAGCAATTAAAAGCTGAGGGCGAATTCTCCGCCGACACAAATAACTGGAAAATTTCGTTCGCTGCAGAAGGCTTCAAGACAAATGAAGACCAAAATGAGCCGCTCGATTTGAAAATTATCGCAGGCGGCAGTCTGCAAAGTATCGCAGTCGAACAGTTCGATGTGGCTTATAAATATCTGCATCTCGAAGCGGCAGGGGATGTATCTTTGCCATCGAAGGAACTGTCTAACGCACACGCCAAAGCATCGCTGGCTCTACATTCAGCACCAGAGCCGAATGAGAGCTTCGCAAATGTATCAGGAAATTTCGTTTGTGAAACTGAAATCACCGGAAGCCTGTGGCCAACAAATCTTCAGTTACAGGCAGTTCTCGCCGGTGACGATATAACTATGAATAAAAAAGTTATCGAGCCTGTGAAAATTCCATGGAAGGCGGAAATCGACACGAGCAGTCTTAGGTATAGTGCCGAACAATTCCGGCTTTTCGATGGAACGTGGAATTTAAATGGTTCGTATGATTTCACGCAGAAATCATCGCAATTTACCCTGACTACGGAGCAGGTATCATTGCAGCCGGTCATGGGATTATTTGATTTGCCTCTTGAATGCAGCGGACAGATGGGAGCCAGCCTGGATGTGAGCCTGTCGATGGATGACATAAGCCAAATGGTTATATCAGGTGCCTGGAACGTCAGGGACATGGTTATACCGCCTGTCGAGGCTCAAAGAGCCGAGGGTCGAATTAAAATTCAGAATGGCACTGCGGTTTTTGATGAGATTATTCTAAGACAAAATCAAGGTACAGCACATTCTAATGCGTGGTTCCGACTGGATCAGCCGCAGTTTATATATGTCGAAGCTGATGCGCAGAAGTGGCCCCTGCAATTTCCAGGTCAGGATATGATTTTAGTCACAGATACAAACGGGACTGCTACACTTAACCTTTCAAACCGAACCATGAAAGGCAAAGGTTCTTTATCAGCTTCTGTCGAAATTAATGATAAAAAATTCGCTGATGTCACTACTGAAATTGCGGTTGAGGAACGCCTGCTCGATTTAAATGATATGACGATAGCTGCTCTTGGCGGCATTGCAAATGGAAAGATTACTATCCCGTTAGATGATTGGACCAACAGCAAAGCAATTGTGGATTGGCAAGGTATCGATACAGGAGAGCTTGCCTTGTTTTGGCCGGACTGCAATGGCATCGAGGGAAAATCTTCCGGCTCTCTTACTGTAGCACATACCGAAGATAAAAGGGCGTTCGAGCCGCTGCAAATAGATATCCAGGGGAAAATCTCTAATGGCAGTTATAGAAGTACAAGTCTTGGCGGATACGATGTTTCTGCTTATCTTGGCAGGAAAAGGCTGCTTATAGACAAAGCAGAAATTAATACAATGAGCGGCACGATAAAATCGTCAGGAAGCATTAGTCAACATTCAGACGGATACTCGACTTATGTAAATGCCGATTTTTCACAGATAGAGCTTAATCAGCTCGTGCATCTTTTCCTTCCCGGTGCGAAACCGGTTCTTGGAAAGCTGACAGGAAAAGGTGTGCTTGTTGTTGTTTCAGACCTTCACGGCCTGACTGGTGAAGTAAATTTTGATATCACAGAATCCGACCTGGCCCGAACGATGATTATAAGCACTTTGTACAATGTGATGAATCTCAAATTCGGAAATAACGAACCCAAAGGACAGGGACAGGTTTCGCTAAGATTCGAGGGTTCTTCACTTCAGATACCGAGCTTTGTTTATTTCAATCGAGGCGTGGAAATTCGCGGCGGCGGCTCTATCGACGACCTCACAAAGGGAAGAATGAGTTCTGTCAGGGGATATGCAGTAGGTTCTGCAAGACCATTAAAAGGTATCAACCTGCTTGGAATAAAAGAGTTAGACCGATTAATGGCTTCGCTTCAAACAAATGTAGCTTCAGTAAAAATCCAGGGCACTCTCGATAAACCAGAAGCAGTTTCCGTTCCATTCAAGGAAATCAGCACCGGCCTGCGAGCACTTCTTTGGGACCAGCTTCACAAGTAAGTATCAGCGTTTGTTATATAAACAACCTCTATTTCTAAAATCACCTGGATTTTTCATGCGCAAATGGAATTTGATTGACTATATTATTTTCTAATGTTATTGTTCGGACATTATGAAAAAAATAATAGCAGACAGGGCAAACAAAATCGATGCAAGCGGGATACGCAAGGTTTTCGCACTTGCGGCTTCACTCAAAGACCCCGTGAATTTCTCGATAGGCCAGCCTGATTTTGATGTACCTGAAAAGCTCAGGGAAGAAGCGATAAGTGCAATCAGGAAGGGAATTAATAAATATTCCCAGACGGCAGGGGATGACGCTCTGCTGAAAAAAATCTCCTTGCAGGTGCAAAACGAAATCGGGTGGGACAATCCGACTGTCCTTGTATCGAGCGGCGTAAGCGGGGGGCTTTTTCTGGCTTTCCTGGCTCTTATTAATCCTGGAGACGAAGTCATAATTCCAGACCCATACTTTGTTATTTATAAGCATATTGTTAATATGCTTGGCGGAAAATGCGTATTTGTGGACAGCTACCCTGATTTTAGATTGCCTGTCGGGAAAATAGCAGCATCTATCACAGAAAAAACAAAGATGATTATTCTCAACTCGCCATGCAA
>CAYSHS010000213.1:0-6301 GCA_964430845.1 uncultured Pirellulales bacterium
TTGACAGAAGTTAAGGGCCTATACTGATAAATTTCGGTATAGGCCCTGTTTTTTTATCCAGAGACTTATTCGTATGTTCACTTCATATTTTTAGGGAGAAATGCACAAAAATACTACAAGCTTAAAGCAAATAATGATAAAATAAGTTAATATAAAATTTCATTATGTTGATGATAATATCCAAAATAATCTCCATAATATTTCTTAAAAAAGGGTAGTAAATTGTCAATAAACAGGCTAACAACAGGCATGGAGGAAATAGACAGACTCATCGGAGGTGTTTTAGCAGGTGATAACCTTGTATGGGAAGTCGATTCAGGCGCGCCCATAGATAAGTTTATGATGAGTTTCGTATCTGCCTGTGAGACTGAAGAAACGCCGGTCGTTTATATTAGTTTTAACCGGTCTCCCCAAACAATCGTGAAAACATATGGAAGCCTGATGCCCAGCGGAAAATTCAAGCTGGTTGATTGTTTCTCGTCTGGAAAAGGAAATAATGACGAGGTTTTTCTTGAGTTTTTCAAGTCAGATGAAGCTGAATCCAATGAAAACGGATACCGTCCTGTTCATGTTTATAATCCCGCAGACTGTGATTTACTTCTGGAAGTGCTTAGAAGAGTTGGAGCTGAAATCTCAACAAATGCGCGCTACATTTTCGATAGTCTCACTGGTATGTTCGACCTCTGGGGCGATGAAGATGCTGTTCTTAGGTTCTTTGGGCATTTTTGTCCACGTTTGTTCGATATTAATACAGTCGCCTATTGGCTTTTGGAAAAAGAGGCTCACTCGGAGCGATTTCTCGCAAAATTGCGACATATCACACAGGTAGTTGTAGAAGTAGATGTTTCCCGGGGAATTCGCACACTTACGCTGAGGAAAGCTGTAAACAGGCGTTGTGTCGATATAGGTGTTCCTCAGTGGTTTCGTGTTGTTGACGGCAACCTGATTATTGCTTCGGAATCCCGCGAGGATCGTGAGCTTGGACTTTTAACAAAGATGGGTGAGGTATTGGGTACTGCACTTGAGCCTCAATCCTTTTTCGAGCAGACTATTGAGGCTCTGGCAAACGAGCTGGGTATGGTTCGCGGAACGCTTGTTCTGTTGGATAAAACGATAAGTAAGCTCAAAATTGCTGCTGCGCATGGCCTTTCAGCCGCTGAGAGAGCAAGGGGAGAATACGCTATCGGGGAAGGAATAACAGGTCATGTTGTGGAAACAGGCATTCCGGAAGTAATACCTGATGTGAGCCAGGACACTCGATTTCTCAATAGAACTGCCACACGCAGGATAGATGCGGCTCATCCTGTGGCGTTTATTTGTGTGCCGATAAAAGTGGATGAGGAAGTCGTAGGTGCACTTAGTATTGACAGGCCTTTTGCAGTTGGCTCTATGCTCGATAAGGATTTGAGAATACTTCTGATAGTGGCATCGATTATTTCACAGGTTCTCAAGATAAACCGCATGATACATTTCGAGAAGGACGAAATACTCGTTCGTGATGAGAAAGCTCTTGAGGAGCTGAGAGGTCGCTATCGCCTTGAAAATCTCGTCGGACAAAGCAAATCTATTGAACGTGTTCTTTCAACTGCTGCTACCGCCGCGAAATCTCGGGCAACTATCCTTATCACAGGAGATACAGGTACAGGCAAAGAGCTTGTCGCAAATGTTGTCCATTATAATAGCGACCGAGCAGGCGGGCCGCTCATCAAGGTAAACTGTGGTGCTCTTCCGGAAACACTTCTTGAATCTGAATTATTCGGGCATATAAAAGGTGCCTTTACAGGTGCAATAGAAAGCAGGAAAGGTCGATTTGAGATGGCAGACGGCGGCACGCTCTTTCTCGATGAAGTGGCTGAAATGAGTCCTCGATTGCAGGTAAAACTCCTGCGCGTCTTGCAGGAGAAGGAATTTGAGCCTGTAGGAGGAGCACAGACTATACAGGTTAATGTCCGCGTGGTAGCAGCGACCAGCAAAGACCTTAGAAAAGAAATTGAAAAAGGCTCTTTTCGAGAAGACCTTTATTATAGATTAAATGTTATACCGATTCATTTACCGCCATTGAGGGAGCGCCGCGATGATATACCGCTGCTTGTAAATTATTTCATGGAGAAATACAACAAGCTGAATAATAAGAACATAAGCAAAATTTCTCACAAAGTGCTTGATCTGCTTATTGAGTATCCCTGGCCGGGTAATGTTCGCGAGCTTGAAAACTGCATCGAGCGCAGTATTGTCATGAGTCCTGGCAGTGTATTGTCTGCGGATTTTCTTCCCGAAGAGATAGTTTCGTATAATCATAAATCCACGAATAAATTCAGGAGTCCTTCGGGAAATAATTCCGATATACGTCAGTCTGCATTGCGTTTTTGTGAAGCAATCCCAGACTTGAGCCGGGCAAGGGAAACAATTCACAACGTGATTGAGGAAACCATTATACGAAAGGTTCTCGCTCAGAAGATAAGCAAGCGAAAAACTGCCGAGCAGCTCAAGATGAGCCGCATGACACTACGGAAAAAGATGCGTCAGTACGGCATAGAACAATAGAAAATCAACATTTTTTGTAACTGTAAACCTTCCTCCCGATTCATAACAATAACCTCTAAATTGGCAGCTTATCCATAAATCATGGAAATATCTGATATTGCTGATATATGACATAATATTCGTTTTCATACTGATTTTTCGATAATTTTCCGGCTTTTTTAATTAAATTTCAAAAAATCTCTTGATATTCTGCTTAAAAAGGATTATTGTAAAATGTATAATATGGGCAAAATGCGTAACTTGTGTATTATTATTTATTCTGTAAGGATGCGTGTGAAATTATTAACCTGCACAGTTCAATCAGTAGGATTTCTGTTATTTTGAAACATTATAATCATTGATTATGACATTATTCGCGGGAGGAGCATGAAAACATGTCTATTATAAAAAGTTTTAATCTTATAATGGAAAATATGAAGTTGTTTTGCAAGAGTGGGTTTTTTGCTCTTTTAGCACTCATTATCTGTTTAATAATATCACAATCTGCAAGCGCTGGATATGGCAGCAGTAGTATTCCTGATGTTACCTCAATTTATATTTTTACTCACGGAGAAAGTATATTATACCAGAATGGTGGTCCTTACAATATATCAGAAGCATATCCGGTTGAAGGGCAATTTCAACTTAGTGCCGACAAGTACTTTAACCTGGTGTATTTTGGGGATGTTAATGCAATTTTGACGGAAACAAGCAGTTTTTTAATTACTAACAGACTTGAAGAAATCTTCAATTTAAATGGCTTAGATGGCTCATTTGTCAACAATTCTACGATAAGTTTTACGGGAAAAACGATAGATGGAACTGACAGTGATGTGCTCCTTACACTGGTTTTTAGCGATAATACAGTTTCCTTAAATGGTCAAATCGTTCCCCCTTCTCCTGATGGTTATTATTACAGTTTGATTGCTACTGCTGTCATTAAATATGGTGGAGGTATAGGCTCAACTGATAATCCATACCTGATTAAGAACGCTTTACATATGAATACTATTGGTCTGAATCCCCAAGACTGGAATAGCAGCTTCAAGCTGGTAAACGATATTGACCTTTCATCCTATAGAAATAAGGATTTTAATATCATTGGTTATTATACAGATGAGAACGATAACAAACCTTTCAGAGGTATATTAAAGGGAAATAATAAAAGAATACTGAATTTCACATATAACGCTTCATCTATTAACAGAATCGGCCTGTTTGGGTATATCGACGGGGAAAATACATCAATAACAGATTTGGGTATAATCAATCCGAATATTAATGTAGATGGCGGAAAATATATCGGGGCATTAACAGGTCAATTTGCAAATGGAATCATCACTAACTGCTATGTAACCGGCGGTCATATTTCAGGTTCTGATACAGTTGGCGGATTAATAGGAAGAAACGGTGATAATCAGCCTGAAACAGATGTTGAAGAACAGCCGTGTATAGCGGGTATGATAACAAACTGCTTTTCGAGCGCTGTTGTAACCGGAGAAACTAAAATTGGCGGCTTAATCGGGTCAAATGGCGGAATTACTGCAGATTGTAACTCAAATGCGACTGTTACCGGAGATGAGCAAGTTGGAGGTTTAGCTGGTTTCAACGATATTATTATTATGAGCTGCCATTCAGCAGGTAATGTTTCCGGAAATAAAAAAATCGGTGCTTTAGTTGGCAGCAATTATGGTATTATTTGCGCAGGCACTACGGAAGGCATTGTCACAGGTAAGGAAAATGTGGGTGGAATAACAGGTTTCAATAATGGCGGTTATATTAAAAACAGCTCTTCGATGAGCATAATTGATGGATATTCTATAGTTGGCGGGTTGGCGGGTACTAACGGCGGGAACATAATAAACTCTTACGCATCCGGGGATATTACAGGTGAATTATACGCTGGCGGCTGCGTTGGCAGGAACTATTGGCGCATTTCGAATTGTTTTTCAAATGCAAATATTAATGTGCAATATGGTTATGCCGGAGGATTGACAGGGAGCAACGAAGCAAACGGTATTATCAATAATTGTTATTCAACAGGGAATATATCGGGCAGAATTTATATAGGCGGTTTGCTGGGACGAAATGATGGTATCGTAATGAACTGTTATTCGATTGGTATTGTGACAGATAATTATAATATAGATGAAATCAGTATTGGATTCGGAGGCTTAATTGGCAGTAGTACTGATAAGGCGACTGCATTTTTATCTTTTTGGGATGTTCAAACAAGCGGCCAGGCAAACAGCGACGGAGGTGAAGGCAAAACCACTGCACAAATGAAGAATAAAAGTACTTTCGTGGACTGGGGAAAAGGAAAAGGCGAGATTAACTGGACAATTTATCAGGAAAATGAAAATAAGAAAGAATATCCGAGATTACTTTGGGAGAAAGTGGAGGGGGATATAATCGACCCCGTGCAGTTGACTGATTTACTTGTTGGCAGCGGCACTGAAGATGACCCATTTTTAGTTTTTACTCCCGGAGAACTCAATACAATTGGATTATTCCCGTACGAGTGGGATAAATATTTTAAGCTGATGTCAGAGATCGATATGTCAGGTTATGCCGGAGATGAATACAATATAATAGGTTTTTATAGATTGCCGTTCACCGGGGTTTATGACGGTAATAACCATAAAATATTAAATTTAACTGTCATTTCCCCCGGTGAAAACTATGTTGGTGTTTTTGGTTGTGTCGGCTCTTTGATTGCCCAGGTTAAAAATCTCGGATTAATCGATCCGAATATTAATGCCGGGGAAAATGTCGGTCCGCTGGCAGGCTGTGTTAAGGAAGGGACAATTACAGATTGCTATGCTGAGAACGTCAATGTAGCCGGTCAGAAATATGTTGCCGGATTGATTGGGTATAACCAGGTGAATATTATGAATTGCCATTCTACGGGAAATGTAAATGGATTTACTAATGTTGGCGGACTGGCAGGAGACAATTCGGAAGGTGTAATCGAAAATTGTTATTCGAACGGTATTGTATCAGGAGATTCGGAAATCGGGGGACTTGTCGGAAATAATTCCGGTTTTATCAAAAACAGCTCCTCAAACACTGGTATTTCAGCCGGTACTCTTGCCGGTGGAATCGTCGGAAGTAATTCAGGAACGATAGACGATACTCATTCGACCGGCTATATAAGCGGTTATGAAAAGTTAGGGGGCCTGGCTGGTTTCAACAACGGCATATTGATGAGCTGCTATTCAACAGCTAACATCAACGGAGATTTAAATGTCGGAGGACTGGCGGGTTTTAATTTAAATGCGACAATTACGAATTGCTATGCGACTGGTAATATCTATGGCCGTATGTCTGCCGGCGGACTCGTGGGACAAAATTCAGGCAGCTCTTCTGTTACGAACTGCTATTCAGTCAACAATATCACCGGCTATGAGTCCATAGGAGGCCTTATTGGAAGTAATGAAAGTTCGATAAATAAATGTTACTCATCGGGTATTGTATCCGGAACAATGGAAGTCGGAGGTTTAGTGGGCTGGAACTTAGACGAAGGCTCTATCTCTAACTCTTATTCAAGAAACAATGTTTTAGCAGGCCAGTGGGCAGGGGGATTAGTCGGTATTAACAATGGCTCCATTAACAAATGTTATTCTACCGGAAGCGTAACAGGAACAGAATTGACTGTTGGGGGACTTACTTCGCTTAATTATGGTACAGTTTCAGCCGCGTTTTGGGATATTGAGACAAGCGGCCAAACCGAAAGTGTGGCTGGTACTGGAAAAACGACCGCAGATATGAAAAAGAA
>CAYSHS010000214.1:0-3031 GCA_964430845.1 uncultured Pirellulales bacterium
TGGCCAGATAAAGAGCTTTGCAGTTTTGGCAGGTTTCTAAATGCTTTTGAAGCTTTTCGACATCATTCGGTTCCAATACACCAAGTACAAGAGCGGCGATTGATTCACGATAGTTTGTACAATTATTTTGATTATTCATTTTATATATCCTCCGAAAGTATCTCATGAAGCTTTAATCTTGCCCTGACAAGTCTTTTACGTGCGGCCTGTTCACTGATTCCGAGCGTTTTTGCTACGGATGGGCAATTTTGGCCGCTAAGATAATACAGAGTTATTGGTTCACGGTATTCTTCAGGAAGCTGTGAAATTGCTTCATGTAAATGTTTGATTTGTTTGTTTTTCTCATTGGTAGAGGACTCGATATTTTCTGATATCTGTTCAACTGTAGCTGGTCGATTGCGATGATAATCGATACACTTTCGCCTGGCAATCTGCATCAGCCAGCTCCGAGTCCGGCTGGTATCCTTCAGCGTATCGAGTTTTGATATAGCTTTTATGAATACATCCTGCATAATATCCTCACTGTCGTGAAAGTTTTTTGTATGCGCGATACATAATCCCAGCACATCTTGTGCATACTTTCGCACAAGCTCCTGCGGCGTTATCGCATTTGCGGCTTCAGTTTCGCCGCTTTTTTCTTTATCCGACAATATTTCAGTCAAACAAGTTCTCCTTTCAATAACAATGACGGAAAAAATGCAAAATTGTGACAGCTATTTTAAGATTTTTTAAAGATATTTCCGCAAAATTACCAAACGCGCATAAAAAAAGCCGGACTTATGAATCCGGCTGTTGTAAGTAAGAAGAAGCTATAATAATTTAAGCTGTGCTTTTGCTTGTTCAAGCAATATGCTTACTTTGGTTTCAACCACATTCCAGACTGTATCAGGGTCAAGATTAGCATAACCATGAACCAAAACATGTCTAAAACCAATTATATTACGATGTTCTGCTATACGTTCAGATATTTCAGGATTAAGGTTATCCAATTGCAGCATTGCTTCACCGACAATCTGAAGCTCCCGTTCAAGAGCAGACCGGAAAATACGGTCATTCTTATAGTCCTCAACCGTTTTGTCTTTTGTCATCTCAAGAATGAATTTACAGCAATCGACAATATCATAAAGGTATTTTTGCGGATTACGAAGCGGCATATATCCTTCTCCGTGTTTGATTAATCGACTCGATGAAATATGGATTCCGCAAACCACCCGGCTCAACGAGATCAACAGGTCTTGCAAATAGTTTTTTCAAATCTTCAAGCAGAGCAAAAAATGTATCAAAACGATTGGCTTTGACCGAACTGTCAAATTCGACTAAAAAATCTAAATCACTGGTAAGCTCATTAAAATCATCAGTAGCTGCAGAACCGAAGACATCTAATGATACAACACTGTACTTTTTACATAACAAAGCCAGCGAAGTTTTATTTTGCTCAATTATATCTGTCATAAATATTCCTCGAAAATATTCAATAATCATAATCATATTAACATCATATCAACTATTTTCAAAACAAAATTTGGATAAACCAATATAAAAAAGTCTGATGGATCTATCCTGAGCAGAGCCTGTACTGAGCTAAGTCGAAGTGTCGAAGGAAAGCCCGGCTATATTCTTGCTTTGTAATAATATATCCATCAGGATATGGAAATTTACTGTTTTAATTTTGCTTTAACTTTTTTATTTGGTTTTCAAGATATTCTTTGAATTTTTCCGCGTTTGGACCTTCGGATTCATCTTGGTTATATAGCATTAGACATTTTTCATAGCTATCGAGAGCTTCTTTATCCCTACCGGTTTCCATATAGCAAAGTCCAAGAAGATTGAAGGCATCAACGATAGCGTATTTGGGGAAAGTATATTCACGAGGTACTATTTGTAAATACTCGATAGCTTTTTCATATTGATTCGTTTGACGATAATGCCTTGCAATCATACCTAAAGCTTCAGGTGTTTTTATGTATTGAGGATATTTGTCATAGAGCTCCAGATACTTTTCCAGTGCTTCATCATCCCGGTCATTTCTACTAAGTTTTATAGCACTATTCCAAAGCTCTGCTCTTTCTTTACTTTCCTGTGGATTTATGATTTCTGCATCTGTAATTTTTTCCGGGGAGAAATTTTCGTCGTCGATATACTGGTTATAGACAATGTCTGTGAAATCTAAAGCAGGTTTTCCATCTAAATCAGGATTGGTCCAATATGAAGCTCTGACGACCAATTTTGTTTCCAAATCGAAAACGATAGAAAAAGAAGCAGATAGAAGTTTAAATCTGCCGGTCACAAATACACAATTTCTTTTCGTGACTTCGTCTTCTTTGTACACTTCTTTCCAGTTACTGGTCATATTCTTAAATGCATCAAGCATAGTATGAGCCTGCGGAATTATAAAAGGAGCCTTTTTCATTACTTCCTGCCATAATCGTATCGGAAATCCTATCCCGGTCTTTTCTTCTATATCGTATGAATAAATCTCGTTGCTCCCAATTGTGTAATTGTAAAGAATATTATCACGAACTACTCCGATATCTTCATCTGACTTGGCACATACCCAGAAATTTAAAGGATTATTTGGTTCTGCTTTGATACACAATGTAAAATCATAAGCATTGTCACTATCCGGTTTAAATACGGCAGATGCTCTAATCGAATGAATATTTTGTAATGCCTGAGCAGTATCTTCGATTGCCCAGATGGGAGTGGTTGTGAAAAGATTAGCTCCGATTAATAAAATGAAAATAAAAACCGCAGCAGCAGTCAAACTTGTTATTTTCTTTTTCATGATTATTCCCCATATATTCGGCTTGGGATAAACCGAGCATTTCGCTTTTTGATGTGCGGCAAGTGCATCGTCAATATTTCTTTGAGACGCATCTGCTCGCGGCTCGACTTGTATTTTATTTATTAGTTTTTCTATATTTTCTGAAGGTCTCATTTTTCACCTCACCATTTAATAGTGACCTTAGTTTATCGATTCCATATCTGTATCTGCTCTGCACTGTGTTTATGCTGGTCTTTTGCAAATCAG
>CAYSHS010000214.1:3131-6283 GCA_964430845.1 uncultured Pirellulales bacterium
ATTCCATATCTGTATCTGCTCTGCACTGTGTTTATGCTGGTCTTTTGCAAATCAGCTATTTGTTTGAACATCAGGCCGGCTTTTATGTGCAGCACGACAACTTCCTTCTGTTCGTAAGGCAGACTCGCAATTGCATTTGCGAGTTTCTCAAGCTCTTCGTTGCAAACAGCCGTAAGTTCGGGGCCTTTTTCTTCAGAAATAAAAGTTTCGGCAAGGTCGATTGATTCGAGATTATTTTTGCGTTTTCGCAACTCATCCCGACAACGGTTTGCAACACATGTAGCGAGAAAATTTCGCAGGTTGCCTTCGAGCCTTACCTTGCCTGCCGATTGTGCGAACGAAATAAAAGTATCATGTAATACATCCTCTGCTACGCCGATATCATTTAAAAGAGCAGTCGCGACTGTTAGCAGATAGACTTCGTATTTCTGGTATATTTGTCGTAAGGCGTCAGAATCGCCCCGTTTGAATTTATATAGCAAAAGCCTATCCTCAATCATATCGTTTCCAGTTCCCGGAACCTGTGTTTCTTACTATTATCACGTATGAGAGCCTGAATATAGTCTAATAATTCAACAATTATTTGAATATTGTTATCTTTTCTGATAGGATTAAAAAATAAAAACGTTTGAGTAAAGACAAGTTATGAATCAAAAATCAGGAAAGAAAAATTCGAGCACAGGCACTCAGGCAAACAGAAATTGTCATGGTATTCGTAACCGGTTGTCCCGCAATAAATATATAATTTCCTCTGTTGTTGTTATACTGTGTTTTATTTTCGTATTAATTTATATGACTGAAGGCAGGCGGGCTTCCGTTAAATCTCAAGAGACAAGCGATACAATTATCCGAAAAATTATTTCCCTTAAAATCAGGAAATTGCCTGATGACATAAACGATGCGGATTTTGCTAAAATAACGCAGCTTAACCTCTCAGGGCAGAATGTTTCGGACATAAGTCTGCTTGAAAAATTTACGGGCCTGAAGGAGCTTAACATTGTCGATATTAGCATATCCGGTCTCGAACCTCTGGCAGGACTAACGAGTTTGCAAACTCTTTCTATTACAAATACACCGGTACGAAGCCTTGAGCCTGTAAGGAATTTAAAGAACCTGCAAATGCTCTACCTCGAGAACACTAAAATAGAAGATATCGGGCCTCTAAATGGACTTGCTAACCTGATAAGTCTTCAGCTCATTGGGAGCAGGTTTTCCAATCTCGAACCCTTAAAAGGTTTGCAAGAGCTTAGAATGCTTTATCTTAACAATACCCAGGTAAGCGACCTTAAACCTTTAGAAGGATTAACAAATCTTCATGTTCTTAATCTTCGAAATACGAAAATCAAAAACCTCGAACCGTTAAAAAAGCTTGAATATCTGCAGGTGCTTGATATAGAAGGCTGTAAAAATATATCAGACGAGCAGGTTGATGCACTGAAAAGGGTCCTGCCTGACCTGGCAGTTTCAAAATAAGGGATTTTTGCAAAAGTTCAATTATTACGTTTTACAACTATTCCAACCGAGCGCCATTTCCTTTTGAATTCGTCATAAGTTAATGCTTTTCTGCCTGCTGCGGGATTGCCGATTATTACTTCATCATTCGTGACTTGAAGAACAGTGACATAGTGATCGACCAGGAAAGAGTATTTAGTCACTACTATTACAGGGCAGTTGCCAATCAGCTCAGCTATCGAATTAAATCTTCGGTACGTGCATGTAATACCTTCAGAGCCATATTTTTTTTCAATCGCATTTGCGAGCAGGTCATCGGACGTTCCGGTTTGCGGCGTAGTATATGCAAGTATTGCCATCTCACCTTCACTGGCTTTTATACCAAGCTGATACAGGGCGGTTACGGCAGAGGCAGAGCCGCATGTATAATCGGTGGCCTGTATGCAAACGCCGTCATCTGAAAAAGATGTTTCGAGATTCTCAAGCTCATTCCTTACAAGAATCGGGCTGATAAAAGGAATGATAAAAAGCACAACGGAAGCAATCGTAACAAATATTGTTAAAACAATTTTTTGCCTTAATATGGAAAGCCGCGGGATCAGGGCGCTGAATATCATCGGTATGGTAAATGCAAATATAACATATTCCCTCCTGCCTGTGCATACCCATGAAAAAGGAGGATAAAATCCAAGCCAATATAGATGCCTTGTCAGAGCTATAAGAATAATAAGCACCAGGGACGGCAGGTAGCAGAGAAGCCAGATGCGTTTTTTGAACCTTGTTGTTAAAAGCCCAAGGGCAACCCCGATATCCGCCAGTATAAAGATACCGATGGTCTCAAGCCATGGCTGCATTTGTTTTCTCCCGGCGCAATTACAATACTTAAAAACCAACACGTGGCACGGGCATCTTGCCGATGCTGCATTAATTCGGCGGCTTTTTCAGCTCTTCGATTTTCGGTAAATCTTTCAGCGTATTAAGGCCGAAAACTTCGAGGAATTTTTTCGTAGTGCCATAGAGCATAGGTCTTCCTAAAATCTCTGCGCGTCCTACAATCTTGACCAGCCCCTTATAGCTCAGCGAGCGAATCACTTCTCCGACTGCAACTCCCCTGATAGCTTCGATATCCGCACGGATTACGGGCTGTTTGTATGCGATTATTGCAAGAGTCTCCATAGCAGCCGGGCTGAGCTTCGTCTCACTGCGCGCGCGGAGCAGTTTTTTCAGCCAGTGATTATACCTGCTTAAAGTCAGCATTTGAAAACCGCCGGCAATCTGCTCGATTCTAAAAGCGCTGTTATTCGCCTTGTATTTCTTGTTGAGATTCTTTATATGCTCTCGCACCTGCTTTGTAGTCGATTCGGTGATATTAGCCAGTCTCGCTGTTGTAAGCGATTCGTCACTTGCGAACAGCACTGCCTCAATGACCGATTCGAGTGTCATTTCATTATCGGACTCATCAGAATCATCGGGCAATTCAGGCTCATCGGACAAGTCTGATTCTTCTGATTCTTCGCTTGTGTCCTGAGTCTGCAATTCTTCTCCGGCTTCCTGCTGTTCTTCGTTCATTATTTCCTGTTGTTCTTCTGTCATATATTCATCCATCTAAAAGGGTCAGTATCTTTTCTACTGATTTTAATTATCGTACCTTTTAGCTGTTTTTGCAATTGTTTTGCGAGTTTTTTCAGAATAAACCTTTC
>CAYSHS010000215.1:0-249 GCA_964430845.1 uncultured Pirellulales bacterium
TCCGAGCATGAATCCAACCGCAATGAAATGGGCGGAATTCGAGGCTGGTACATTCGGTGAGAATCCATTCTATCTTTACGAAATTCGTGACGGCGAATTAGTCGAGGAACAGACCTGCGCGAGATTCCTTGATGCAGGAACGTTGTACGTATCGTACGACCCGAATTCTGATGAGCTGTATTTCAGTAATATTGACTACGGCAAAGCTGATGCGATTTGGACTGTAACAGGTCTGATTCGCGGCCAGTG
>CAYSHS010000215.1:259-6239 GCA_964430845.1 uncultured Pirellulales bacterium
GGGAATGTGAATCGCTATATATCATATTAAGCGGCGGCTCCGAAGATGGAATGGCGCTCACCGGCGAAGACGCCTGGCTCGATAATTTCAAAGTAGTTCAAGGAACAATCCGGCAATAATTCTTCTCCGCAGAGAACACAGAAAAGTTATAAAATTGAATATTTAAATTCTAATTCCTAAATCCTAAATAAACTCAAGTTTTTAAAACATTTGAAAATTCAAAAATTGTAATTTGTTTAGAACTTAGGGTTTAGAGATTAGAGTTTTGTTTTAGCTCCCGGCATTTCCTGCAGTTAAATTCTCGGATTAATACTATAAATACTGAGTTGTTCTAAATCCCCTGTCAAATATTGACGAAATCACTTTAATGTTCTATGATATAGCTAAAGAAAATCTCGAAAAATGAGTGAAAATTAGGTTTTTATCGGTGTTTTTATGAAGCTGGAAATGACAGGCCAAATGCGGATGGAGCAGCATATGAAGCTCGCTCCGCACATGATTCAATCGATGGAGATACTCCAGCTTCCCATCCTCGCACTTCAGGAGCGAATCGAGCAGGAAATTAACAGCAACCCGCTTTTGGAAATGGCCGAATCCGAGCCTGAAGAAGCCGAAGTTATCGAGCAGCAAAGCTCTCCAGACATCGAGCAAAGAGACCTTGTCGTCAGTACCGACATTAATAAAACCAGTGACTTCGAGCGTCTTGAGAGCATGGACGAAGATTATAAAGACTACATGAATCAGTCTGGCCCTGTGCGTGTGCGAGCCTATGGTGACGAGCTTGATAAAAAACTGGAGGCGCTAAAAAATACCGCCGCTCCTTCGCAATCGTTACATGAATATCTGATGGAACAATGGGGTCTCGTCGATGCGAAAGAATCTGTGAAAATTGCCGGCTCTGCGATTATTGACTATATCGATGATAAAGGATTTCTCACTGTACGACTCGAGCAGTTGCATAACAAGGACAAAGGCGAGTTCACGATAGACGATTTAAACGAGGCTCTTTCGCTCGTGCAGAAACTCGAGCCGACAGGAGTCGGGGGGCGCGATTTGAAAGAGTGCCTGCTTATCCAGATGGCACAGAGCGGCCGGGACATGAGCTTCGAGTCAAAGCTCATTTCCGAGCATATGGACGAGCTGCTCGAAAACAAGCTGCCTGACATCGCGAAGAAAATGAACTGCGACATCGAGACGATAAATCGCGCCATCGAGCACATGAGCAAGCTCGACTTCTCACCTGGTTTGCAAATAGGCCAGAACAGGAATCACCCGATAACGCCAGATGTAATAGTTGAGTCTTCCGAAGTTCCGGGCCAGTATTTAGTCCGATTAGCTGATACGAACCTGCCGCACCTGAAAATCAGTAACTATTACTCGAAGATGGCAAAAGACGAGCAGGTCAGCGAGCAGACCAGAAAATTCCTGCAGGAAAACATGCGTTCGGCTCAGTGGATTATGGATGCAATCGAGCAGCGAAAGAACACTCTGCTCAAGGTCGCTCAGACGATTGTGAAATATCAGAAAGATTTCTTCGATAAAGGGCAATTATACCTTCATCCATTGCCTATGTCGAAAGTCGCAGACGATGTAGGCGTGCATCTTGCTACCGTCTCGCGTGCTGTTTCGGGAAAATACGTCCAGTGCTACTGGGGCGTACTGCCGCTCCGCAAGTTCTTCAGCGGGGGACTCGAAGACACCAGCGGGAACACTCGAAGCTGGGAAGCCATTCGAGGCAAGCTCCAGCAGATTATTGACGAAGAAGACAAATCAAAACCCTCAAGTGATGATTTAATCCGCAAAAAACTCGCTGCCGCCGGCATAGACGGACTCGCCAGAAGAACGGTCGCCAAATACCGAAAACTCCTGAATATCCCAGCAGCAAGATTCAGAAAAAAATATTAAGTTTCGTAAATAATAATTTTAGGTTCAAAACGCTAAACACACGATTTGGCGGACTCCTTCACAATGACGTTTTAGTGGATAATTTTCTCTGGGTACTCTTTGTGCACTGTGGCTTTAATTTTTGTTTACCGGTAAAAAATCACGCTGTTGTAAAGTTTGAATTGCATTATTTGATTAAATTGCTATAATCAGCATTAAGTTGTGGGGAATAACTGAGAGTTTTGATTCCCGCTCCTACAGAGTTGTAGGGTGTGCTTTGCACACCATTTTTTTAATTTGGTGGGTACTCTTGACGGTGAAGGCCGATGCCGCAGCAGTATAGCCCGCTTAAAATGGTAATAATAAATATAAAACCATCAAATTGATGCGTTGAAAAGGCAGAAAAGCAAGAGAGAAAAGTGAAATTTCAGGTTTTTAAGAACGGCAATATATTTGAAAACTTTACATTGAGCGGCGCTTATCTTTTCGGAGGCGATGGAATAGGGATTCGCCGGTCGGAAATCACATTCAAAGATGGTTTTATCAATTGTAAAAAGGTTAATCTCGAAACAGCGGGGTTAGCTCTGCTTTGGCCGATAGAAGGCTTCGGGAAAGTGATGCTGCCTACGACTTGTCTGCCGGAGCGGGAAAGACCGTATAACTTAAACGTCGAAATCGCACGCGCCAAACTGATGCAAATCGTAAATAAACGCGAGGACTGGTCGTTTTTCAACAGCATGAAAGGCATGTCGGAGCTTTCCGAAGAAGCTCATGATTTTTTTATCAAGGCAATTCAAAATATCTCCGACCCGCCTGAAGCATCGAAACTGGCGGATGAAGCACTTAGCAGGGCTGTTTTACTGTCTGAAAAATTAGCGATAAAACAAGCACAACTGCTTTTTCATACGAGGATGAAAAGCCACGGTTTCGGCAGAGGCTGTTTTAGCTGCAGAATCGATCCGATGGAAATTGACAATCCTATGTATATCGAAAAGCTGCTCGATTTATTCGGTTCTGTTACCATCCCGATAAACTGGGCGGAAATTGAATCGGAAAAGGGAATTTATAATTTCTCGAAAATAGACGTCTGCATGGAAACTCTTGCCAAAAAGAAGCTGACGATTAGCACAGGTCCGCTGTTGTGTTTTAAAGAGGAATATCTGCCCAAATGGCTTCTTAATGGCAGTAACAGCTTCGAGAAAATCAGGGAGACTGCTTATCATTTTATTACGGAAATAGTCAGCCGTTACAGCAATATTGTTCGCGTCTGGTATGCAATAAGCGGATTGAACGCATTCAATCATTTCGGATTCCGTTTCGAGCAGATTCTCGAGATGACACGTGCTGCTAATATGGCTGTCAAACAGGCAAGTGACAGGGCTTTAAAAATTATTGAAATAAGCAATCCATGGGGTGAATACTATACGACAGCACTAAACAGCATTCCCCCGCTGGTGTATATGGATATGGTTGTCCAAAGCGGCATAAATTTCGATGCCTTTGGTTTGCAGGTGAGATTCGGGAAAGACCAGGCGGGAATGCACATCAGGGACATGCTGCAAATATCAGCGATTCTCGACATGTTTGCACCAATAGCCAAGCCTATATATATAACAACCGTGGAAGTGCCAAGCCAAAATGGTGAAGGCGAAAACAACGTGGACCAGGCTGGTATATGGCACGACAAATGGAATCAGCCGCTCCAGGCAAAATGGATAAGGCAATTCTTCCAGATAGCACTGAGCAAGCCGTTTGTAAATTCAGTCTCTTACTCGAACCTTATGGATACCGAAGAAAGTGTAATTGCCAACAGCGGCTTATTGACTGCTCAGCTCGAGCCGAAGGAATCCTATCAAGCTTTGAAAGAATTGTCTGATGGGATTTTCAGTAGATAAGTTTTAACATGAGTTCTGCAAAATGACGGATCACAGGCAAAACAGGATTCAATCATTCGCATTTGTTATAAGTGCTTGTGCCGCGTTTTGCTTTGCATGTTATTTTAAGCCGCATTTTTTCAATATTAATTCCGCACAAGGCACAGAATCAGCTCAGTTGAATAATCAAGTTAATCCGAATACAGCATCAGTTGAAAGCTTAATCAGGCTGCCTGATATAGGTTTTTCACGGGCTGAAGCTATAATACAATATCGTAATGCTTATACCGAAAAAAATAGCAACCGGCAGGCATTTGAGACTTATGAAGATTTACAAAATATAAAAGGCATCGGACCAAAAACAACACAAAATATAAAGGAATTGCTTAAATTTAAATAAGATGGCTGAATGGGAAATCAACAAACCAATAGGACAATGTGCCGGCAGCGGCAAAACAATCGAGTACGGCGAGGAATACTACGGCGCTCTTGTCCAGACTGAGGAAGGTCTCAAGAGATGTGATTTTTGCCAGGAATACTGGCAGAACGAAATGCCGCAGGTGTTCTGCTTCTGGAAAACCAAACTGCCAGACCCGGGTCAGAAAAAAAGGATTTTCGTTGATGATAATATGCTCATGGCGTTTTTCGAGAGACTCGAAAATGAGACTGAACAGGAAAAAATCAATTTCCGTTTTGTCTTGGCTCTTATCCTGATGCGAAAAAGATTCTTCAAATACGAAGAAACAAAATTCCAGGACGAAAAAGAAATCTGGAGATTGAGATTGGTAGGCGATGCCGCCAAAGAAAAAGTCGATGTGATAAATCCTCACCTCGACGAAGAGCAAATCGAGCAGCTTTCATCGCAGCTCGGAGAAATTCTGCAAACGGACCTTTAGAAAATGAGAAGACAGAAGACAGAACACAGAATACAGAATACAGAGCTTGCAGCACAAAAGAGTAGGATGGGCTTTAGCCCATGCTGTATTGTACTTTTTGCTATGATAATTTCTATTCTCTCGGGTTGCGGCGGTAATATCGTCAAGCCTTTGCCTGTTTGTCCGGGTAAAAATAATGCAATTGAAGCTCTGGCTGCTTTAAAGTCGCAATCTGAAAACATGGTTCCTCTTTTTACAAACAAGGGCGAATGTGCTATTGAATATTACGACAAAGATGAAACGCGAAAACAGCATCTTAAGATAAGAATTCTCCTGATAAAGCCACCGTCTGAAATTTATATGCAGGCGGCCGCAGGTATTGTCGAAAAAGCAGTTGTTCTCGGCTCAAACGAGCGGGAGTTCTGGCTTGAGGTAAAGCCTGAGGTAAGCTCCTACTGGTGGGGACTCTGGTCTCAACAGAATTCAAATGCGGAAATTTTGATTAATCCCAAAACTTTGCTCGAAGCGCTTGGCATCGCAGAAATTGATACTAATGCAAACTGGTCACTCTCGAACGAAGGCGCTTATGACGTGCTTACAAAAACCGTGCAAGGTGTAATTAGTAAAAAACTATACATCTATTCCTGTGATTACAAAGTCAGAAAAATAGAGTATTATGACAATCATGGAAAATCCATCGCTCTTGTAAAACTTGATAAGTACAGGGAAGTGTCACCTGGATTTTTCATTCCTTTTTCGATAGCAATTGACTCGGTGACCAAAAATATCGAGGATACATTCAATCTTGAGATAAGGCTCGATTCAATAAAAGCCGCAACCGAAAAACAGGAAAACTTCAAAATTGTTCGCCCAAAACCAGAGGGTCTCGAACATATCTATCAGGTTATCAACAGCCGGTGGATTGAGCAATAACGTGTCTAAAGTTGAAAGTGTCTAAAGGGACACATAAGTATCATTCTTAGGCCTTTCTCTTACATTGTGATACGATAAGTAACATAATTTCCAGAGGTTATTTGTCATTAACCACTACCTTGAAATTGAATATAGCAGGTTCAGGCGGATTTGTTTGATATCCACCGATTCGATACGAAGGAGCGTCACCTCGTAAGAAACCAGCCTCATCTCCATTAAGTAGTGCTATTGTTTTCCATTGGCCGTTTTTGTCATAAGTTCCTTCACGTGCATCTTTAAGCCATACAATCTTCTGTGGATTTGTCGATGAGGCGAAGACAGAAAGATTTTTTCCTGCCAAAATAAATTCTTTCTCCCCGGTTTGAATAAAGATTCCATACCAGGCGGATTCTTGTTGTCTGCCGCCGAATTGAT
>CAYSHS010000216.1:0-6098 GCA_964430845.1 uncultured Pirellulales bacterium
TTATGAGCAAATGTTCTTTGAGGTTAAAACGTGAGATCCAGAAACTTACCGAACACTTTTATTTTCATGTGCATTAGATTATAATAAACTTTGAATTCATGTTAAATATCTGTGAAGGTTTCAGCTTATGACAAGTCGTATTAATATGAATACCAGGCAGGGCTTCACAATCTGGGAATTAATCTGTATTATTATTGTTATTATTCTGCTCATTGGTCTGCTTATGCCTGCTCTGACCAGAGTGCGAACAATATCCAAGAGATTGGTTTGCGGCTCAATTCTCTCAGGTTACGGTAAAGCAATGCTGATATATCTTAACGATAACGATAACAAATTCCCCGATAAAGAAAATGAATGGCTCTATGCGGAGGAGTCCTTCAGCGCGGAGCATCCATTGGGTTGTCGATGGCACGATATGGCAATGGCACCTTACGGGAAAATAATGGCAGAAAATTCACAATACAAAGGATTAATGTGGGATTATATCAATCCAAATGGAAAAAATGTCTGTCCTCAATTTCGATATGTTGCAAGTTCCAGAAAATGCCCTAATCCAAATCACCTGAAAAAAATAAATATCGTTCCTCAATACAGTTATACAATGAACGCATATCTCGGCTCAGACCGGACCGGTGGCGTTTTAAAGGGATCTCAGGTGAGAAATCCCAAAAAAGTCTTTGTTTTCGCGGAAGAAAATTCGTGGACTATAGGGCCTGATAAATTAAAATTCCGTGTACCCGGGCGAACAAGGCCTCTCAGTACTAAAGCACTTGATGATACAATGCTAACTATCAGTTCGACTGAACAGGCACTGGATTGTTTTGCTACTTACCACGAGCCGCCTTCCGGAGATGTAAATAGAGGCAGCTGCAATGCGGCGTTTGTCGATGGTCATGTGGATAGTATTACGATTAAAGAGCAGTTGGAAAATGACGAGAGCCGATGGCCTGAAAGTACGATAGGAAATATAACTTATGCGTGGGCGGCGGAAACATTGCCTGCAAATAATTCTTATGAAGAATAAATGAATATTTGAAACATATAATCAGATATGAATATAAATTATGAGGCGATAATATGGACATTCAGGAATGGATAGACCATGAATCTGAAAAGCATAAAAACTCAAAGAAAAATAATGATATTATAGATTCTCCATTTAATTTAGAAACGATAAAAAGCTTCTTTAACTTTACAGGCGGCAGCCTTTTCTACTGCATAAGTGCAGTCTTTATCGCTTATGGAATCGTAAATCTGATGGGCAATGTTCTTTCTTCGGAAGAGCCTTTCAGCAGGGCATTACCCTGCATTATTACTTTGCACACCTATGAGCTTGCACTACTGGCCGTTTTAATTCTTATAGTCTGGCGCAAAGTAGTTGATGATGCCATATCGTTAATTGTGTTTATTGCTCTATTTCTGACAGGCACAAGCATGGCACTCGGGACAGTAGCTGACAAAGATATTTCACTGTGTTTCTGGATTGCTCTAATAGGAATCGCTCTGTCATTCGGCAAGTTCTTTGCTATGTGGCGTTTTGTCGGAATAAAATTCAAAATTCTTTCTGTCATCGGCCTTGGAGTTATAATTACATACAACTATTTAAGCCCGATACTTCTTGCAAAATCCATGTCAGATGATCCGGCTCAAGTAGCAGATAGAAGAAACCTTTGGCTTCTTCTTGAAATCATAATGCTCGCTGGTGTGTGTTTTGTACTCATCGAAGCGATAAAAAGAAAGGTACTCGAAAAGGTTCAGGAGCAGGAAAAAACATCATTTCTCAGGCAGCCTGTCATGGTGTATATTTTCGCGTTGATTTTAACAATAGCATCGGGTGTCCATCAATATGCTACCGCATATACATTCGCTCTCGAAAGGGTAATTGGAGATTATTTACCCGTAGTTTTGGTTGCGTCGATTTTTCTAATTGAGATAATCCGTCACACAGGTAAGAAGTTCGGCTATGCGGAAATCGCCATATCATGTATTCCTTTTTTAGCGAATGTGTTGGCAATCTCAGAAAAATCGGTTGTCGCTTCATGGCGATTTGGTATTGAATTATTATTTTATCCGCCTGTAATAATGGCTCTGTCTGGATTGGCAATAGCGGCTGTAGCCTGGTATCATAAATGGTACAGGCTTTTGTACGTGACTATACTTTACGGACTCGGCACGATGCTCACGATAGGATTCTCTCCTTCCGAGCCTTATGACCTTAATATTTACGCCGTAGTCGTTGTAGTAACGGTTGGATTACTCTTATATGGAATTATCAAACGAAATCAGTATGCACTTTTTTCTGTGGTGATAATCCTGAGTTTGTGTTTATTGAGATGGCGCGGTTTATCAGATTTTTCCTCTTCTTATGGCCTGAAAGAAATCGGTGTTTTGCTTGGTCTTTATGGCATAAGTATTACAATTTTATACTTTATATTCGGAGCTAACTTTAATAAAAATATTAGGATACTGGGAATTCTTTGTCTTGCCGGATTCTTTTTCGATTATTTGCCGCAATATGCCGACTTAAAATATGCTACAGTTTCAGTAGTGACAATATTTCTCATGGCCGGATTCTGGTTTCGCACAAAAGAAATACTTATTGCATCAGTTTTATGGTTACCAACAGGTTTGCGTTTATACATGCTTGCAAAGCAAATTGCACAATGGCGATACGTAATTATAGGATTCTTTTTACTTGTCGCCGGAACCGTGGTGAGCTTGTATAAACGCCCAGCCCGGAAATCGCAAGATATTCAGGAACCAGGAAATATCTCTCCATAAATATTTTAATCTGCATGATACTATTAGGGACACTATACCAATTTATTCATAGAAATTATGATTATAATCACCCTTTGTTAATTGGATTTTTCCCACAGAATCAAGCCCATCTCATATGGATTTACCAGGTCGGGATTTTTGGGCAGAATTCTTACCGCTACTCCCTGCTGGCCTGTACTTTTGCATAACATGGAGCCTGTAAACCAGTGTTCGCCTGCCTGTTCCGCTGTTTTTTCATAACTCATTGCCACAGCGGAGCCATCCTGTATATTTTCCCAGTTATCGACAGGCCCGTAGTAAAGCTCGACTGAAACATCGTTCGGATTAATTCTGCCCAGATTAATCAAAGCTCTTATGGATAATTTCGAGCCAATTTTAAGCTGATGCTGTCTTTGATTAAGCTCGTCATTGTTATCACTATTGCCGTTACCGTTGGTGTGCATTAGTACATTTCTTACAGCAAGTTCAGACCAGGCATTTCTTATATCAGATTTCCATCTTGTGAATTCCCGTGCTTTTGTGAAATCTTTGTCAGTGAAAGATTTGGTTTTTATTATGGAAGGTTTGTAAAACTTCTCTGTATATTCAGCAACCATTCTATGCGTATTAAATCTTGGTGCAATCCATTTAATGGAATTTTTTACCCTGTGTATCCATGCACGCGGCAAATTATCAGCGGACCTCGTATAATACAGTGGAATAACTTCATTTTCAAGCATATCATAAATCGCCTGTGACTCTACGACGTCCTGGTAATCGAGGTCCTCATAATTTTCCTTTGACCCGATAATCCAGCCGCCGTCTGGGGTATAACCTTCACACCACCATCCGTCAGATGTGCTCATATTGAGCACGCCGTTGACTGCTGCTTTCATACCGCTGGTGCCGCTGGCTTCCATCGGTCTTCGCGGGTTATTAAGCCATACGTCCACGCCGCGAACAAGGAACCGTGCAATATCGATATCGTAATTTTCAAGAAATATAATACGCCTGCGGTTCTCATTCTGGTTTGCGAAATGAACAATCTGGCGAATAATATCTTTTCCTTCGGTATCTTTCGGATGCGACTTGCCTGAAAAGATAATCTGCAAAGGCCTGTCTGTATTATTAAGCAGTTTCATCAGCCTTTCCGGATTCTTCAGTAAAAGATTGCCTCTTTTATAACTGGCGAATCTTCTCGCAAAACCTATCGTAAGTGCTTCCGGATCAAGCACTTCCTCAGCATGATTCAATTCTGTATGATAAGTTCCCCTTCGCTGCATCTGGGCTTTTAAGCGATTTCGTGCGAAAACTATCATCTGCTCCTTGCATCGTTTATGTATCTGCCAAATCTCCTCATCGGGAATCTGGTCAATCGCATCCCAGGTTGATTCATCCATCGCTTCATCCGCCCAGTTTGGACCGATATATCTTTCATACAAAGATTCCATCTCATCCGCAAGCCAGTTTTCAAGGTGGATTCCATTGGTAACTGATGTTATCGGGACTTCATTCAGGGGTATCCCCGGCCATAAGCTGCCCCACATTCCGCGTGAGACGTGTCCATGCAGCTCGCTGACACCATTCGTATAGCCGCTCAGCTTTATGGCAAGAACAGGCATCTTAAATGGTTCGGCATCGTCATCAGGTAATATTCTGCCCAAAGATAAAAACCACTGCCGGTTTATACCGAGCTTCGGGAAATATCCGCCGAAATATTTATCCATCAGCTCGACACGAAATTCGTCCACGCCCGCTTTAACAGGCGTATGTATCGTGAAAACGTTGCCTGCTTTAGATACCTCGACAGCTTCTTCGAAGCTCATATTACTGTTATTTTTCAACTCTCGTATTTTTTCCAATGCCATAAAAGCCGCATGGCCTTCGTTCATATGGCATACTGTCGGATTGATTCCCATTGCATAAAGTGCTTTAAGACCCCCGATACCTAACATCATTTCCTGGCGGATTCTCAGCTCCCTGTCGCCACCGTAAAGGCTGCTGGTAATCATGCGGTCTATGGGTGAATTTGTGGGAACATTGGTATCGAGCAGGAATAACTTGACCCTGCCAATGGCAATACTCCATATTTGAGCAGCAACACATCTTCCCGGGTAATCGACGCTGATTGTGAGCGGCCTGCCGCTTTCATTGCGTACAAGCTCCATCGGCATATTATAAAAATCGTTTTCGACGTATATTTCCTGCTGCCAGCCGTCAATGTTCAAATACTGGCGAAAATAGCCTTTTTGATACAATAAACCTACTCCTACGAGCGGCACACCAAGATCAGATGCGCTTTTAAGATGGTCTCCTGCCAAAATACCAAGACCTCCTGCATAAATCGGAAGACATTCGTGTACTCCGAATTCGGCGCAAAAATACGCTATTGTCGCATCCGGATTCTCTGGGCATACTTTTTGATACCAGGATGAGCTGTCCATATATGATTTGAGCTTTTCCGAAGCCTGCCTTAAATGATTGAGAAAACCATCATTTTCAGCCAAAGAATCAAGTTTTTCCTGCGAAACGCTGCCGAGCAGCTTCACAGGATTATGACCGGAAGCCGCCCATAAATTACTGTCGATTCGCTTGAAAAGCTCAATAAACTCTGAATTCCACGTCCAAAACATATTCCCTGCGATTACTTCAAGGTCTGACAGGGGTTCTTGTAGTGTGGGCACAACGGTAAAGCTGCGCACAGTTGCCATATCATAGCCTCCATAATACAATAAAATTCAAATCTTTACTTTTTTTCATCGTCAATAATGAACTTCGGCTTAACCCTAAAAAGAAGATTAAAAGATATGATTATTACGTCCGATATTAGTTTTTTGCTCAGTTTGTCATCATTTCGATTGCACGAATCCGCTGCTATTATGATTAAAATAAACCTGTCATGCAATAATGCTTGAACAGTTCATCGTAAGTATGACGTTGTGAATCTTCAATTTGAGTTGTGTATGTATATTTATACAAAAAGGCCCGTAATAACAGGCCTTTTTATGTTTGCTGCGAGGCCCTCCTCCACGTATGCCGTAAGAAGGCGTTTGAAAAGAACCCATTACTACAAGGTGGGCAATCGTTGCTCATGTCCGAAGGTCCTATCGAGTAGGCATGTTCGAGCCATAAAGACCTGATTTCCCTTCAGTACGGGTATCGGTTCTTTCAAACATTAGCCATCAATACGTACATCGCAGGGGTCAGCCTGCAACTTCTTTTATACTAAATCCTTACTTAAAAGTCAATAAAATACCGGCTCGACACTAATAAATAATTGCCTTAAAATAACTAATCAATTTCCTTATTTTTCGGCCATAAAACTCATTTTTCTAAAG
>CAYSHS010000217.1:0-6089 GCA_964430845.1 uncultured Pirellulales bacterium
ATTAAGAAAATCCTGAATTTCCGAATATGAAAGATTTAACATAATATTTGTGTTTTATTACCCGGAATGAAATCCCGAATAAATCATGATTAACATTTTTTCAAAATATAAAAAGTATTACCGGCATCAACCTGGAAAAAAACATAGTTATGTTTAATTACTTCCCTGTGACTTATCGCAAATCCAAGATTTCTCAATTGTGTTTCATATTCACTTTCGTCAGAGAAATTATACAAATGGTCGAATTGTGGTACATTTTTAACCGTAGTGACTATCAGTCTGCCGTCCTCTTTCAAAGATTGTCTGAAATCAGCCAATATTTCAAAAGGATTTTCGAGATGCTCCAACATTTCTATGGCATAAATCGAATCATATTTCTTTTCACAGCCGGAATCATATTTTTCCTCGATTAAATCCAACTCATTATATTTATGCTTACAAAAGTCACTTATATTAATATCATAAGCATCGATATTTTTGAATTTATCCTTTAAAAACAGCATTTCAAGTCCTGAACCCGCGCCAACAATCAAACAATTATCAGAATTGTTTTCCGCCGTATTAATATTTTTCATAATCTGGAAACGGTGCTTTTGAAGAAGAACCGACAGAATCAAAAAAATATCATAGGTGATTCTCTGGATATCGAATATTTCACCATCTTTAATCTGAAAAGGAAATAAACCGGTTTCCTCAAATACCTTCAGGTCACTGACATACCTGTCAACAAAAGTAAAATATCTTTTCAATATCTCATCTGATGACAGTTTATAGTAATCAGCATATTCCGCCAGATAGGTATCGACGCTATCCAGAAGATATCGATAGTCCTGTCCGGCATAATTCAGCACTCTGGTATATTGAAATTTAACTGACTTATCGAGTTGAATTAACTCTTTTATCATTATTCTCTAATATTTTTTTGTAAAACAGTGTGCGGTCTATTTCTTTTATAACATTAAAATCGGCTATCGCTACCATAATACGTGACATCATATTTTTCTTTTGAACAGCGGTGTATATTTCCTTATACCCGAGTGACTTCGCTCTCCGGCAGCAATGCTCTATCATTTTTAACGATACGCCTTTGCCGCGTATGCTTGGCAATACAGCAATCGGTCCACACCATGGATTATTTTTGGCAATGGTTTTTGTTACTTCCTCATATACGTTTTTTTTCTTTTTACCTTTCGAGGATTCTTTATTTTGTAATTTATTTGTTTTATGCAGCTTCAGCTTCATGAAAATCTTTTTAATAAATCTTTTCGGGCTTGATGCGAATATGGACAAACTGTCAAGAAAAGTAAAACGCTGCGTATTCCAGGCGTCTTCATATTTCTGTCTTTCAAAAACAAAAGCGATAAAAGCAACCGGCTGGCCATATACGGAACCAACCCATATCTCGGAATTGTTCGAATTAATAAGATTCTCCCACCATTTCCTGCTGTGGGATTTCCGTATTCGCCATCTTAACTGTTCCGGAAAACATACTCGGCTGATATCGGTAAGCATATCGAAATCTTCGGGAGTAACCGGACGAATTTCCAAATCTATTTCCTCTGCTTCTTCATTAAAACTATCATGCATATTTATTCTTTTTCCTCTGAACTCTTTTTTAGTTGTTTGTAACGATTTGAGAACTGCCATTTAAATCTTGCACACATTCCGAGCACACTAAAGAGCATTACGGCAAACCGGCCAAAGAAACATCTCCCTGTTTGAATACTCTTCTTTCTTTACGCAGTAACCACCTGCGCTGCTCACCGGTTCTTCTTTCTTTAAGGACATCATCGAAACTCGGCTAATCTTGGCTATATTTTCAACTCCCTTTACAACCCGTCCATAGAGTAATGAATTTTGTATTGTTGTATCCAGTTTATACCCAATAATATTATTTCAGTCTCATTTTACGGTACTGATTTTATCCTATAATTAATTTATTCTGTATCTTTATCAGCGCTTCTTAACCTGTTAATGCACTGATATAATCTCCACATGAATTTAGCGCATTTAAGCAGCACACCATATACAAGAACCGCTAAGTATCCTGCAATACCATAGCCTGAAATAACAATCTTAATATTATCTCTACTGGTAGCCCAGTGCTGCTTCCATCTGTCTTCCCCGAAACCAAAATCAATTACACTGACACCTTCCTTACAGGCATCGCGAATTACCTGTGTATATAAAGCCTTTCCATATGACAATGTAGAGGAACCATACTTTTGTTTGTATGACATCCATTTAATATAAAAATTATCTTTTACTCTCAAGCCGTAAAGAAAAGCAATATCTTCGCTTTCCGTAGTGAGAATCCATGCACAACCAATATCTGCCTGTCCTAATTCGAAAAGAAGTTTTTGATAGAGAGGCCTTATCAGGAAAGCATCTTCCTCTTCTTTTACCCAGCTATTATTTTGAATATCTGCAATTCGGGCGGTTATCTCGTCAGTTATTTGCTTACCTGCATACCGATTCAATTTAACATCGCCTGATTTAAAAATTTGTTTTTCATGATAGAGCAATTTTTGTCGCTGTTTTTTATTTCTGGTTTTTCTTAAAAGCTCATCAAAATCAGGCTCCAGGCGACCTTTTAGACATACATGACGTTTCCATCGCCTGTTGACCAATCCATGATGTCCAAGCTCCTCGAAAAGTTTATTAGTGGATTTATCCCAACTTGATGTAAACTTATTATAGAAAATGCGGGCGATTCTCTCCTGCACCCAAATTTGTGCGATAGCACTAAGCGCTTCGTCTTGATAGTTCGGGTCAGCCAGAATCCCTGTACAGCATAATACATCAGACGGAATTCCTATGGCTGTCTTTATACCGAAATAATTCCTTATTGTTACAGGAAGCAGAGCAACGAGTTTGGAATCCGACCATACAGTAATCAGAGTTGGAACGCCCTTGTTTTCTTTTTCAGAAATAAATGTTAGAATCCATGCACTCGAATAATATGGACTTGCATTATCCGCGTGTTTAAAAAGATCTTCCCAATCTTTTTTTAGCTTGTTGATATCTTCTAAGCCGCGAACAATTTTAACATTCAGGTTCGTTTTGATTTCTTTTTTATCAATGCAATCAGTTTCCATAAACATTTCTGGAAAATCATTAAGATTTTTTACTCTTTCTTATAACTTCAACCAGTTCCGGCAGCGGATCGGCAACTGAATATCGTAAGCCGCTTTCGTGCCATTTCAACTTGAACGGAAGAGGTTTTCCCATAATCCGTGACATTAATATTTTCAAATAAGCTGAAGGATGAGCATACCGAACAGTTTCCTGCTGTTTATCGGAAATATTCATGCCCAATGCACTGAAGCATAAATTAAGAGGAAAATTAACACCTGCAGACAACGCCCCGAGAAATGCCCTGCCCAGACGCGGATTTATCTCGAGCAGTTTCATACTGTTATCCCTATTATCAATTCGCAAATCTATGAAAGCCATCCCATCCCATGACATAGCCGAAACAAGTCTGTCCGCGATTTCCAGTGCCATGTCATTATGAACGTATTCCATTATTTTTTGATAACCGAAGGAACTATTTTGGTATGAAATATCTTTTTGCAGAACATAAGAAAAAATTTTACCCTGCTTACAGAGCGCTCCCAAACATAAATCTTCACCCGGTATGTAACTTTGAACAATATATCTCTGTTCCGGCTGTATAGCTTTTTTCTGTTCAATTATATTATAGAAATCAGAACGTTTTTCAATTTTAATAATGCCGCTTCCGCCCTGCCCCTGAGTCGGCTTCAATAAAGCGGGAAATTCTATCGAGTTAACAGCGGATGGCTCTGCAACTATTTTTTCATTATCAGCAAATAATATAGTCGGTGACACAGGAAGATTATGTTCTTTGACAAAACAATAGAATGACCATTTATCCTGCGCCATTTTTAATTGCTCACAGTTCGGCGTTGGCGGAACATGTGCTATCTCCGAAAGAGCTTTAATATTTCTTGCAGAGAATTCGATACTTTCAGGCGTTATCGACAACAAGACATCTATGTTATATTCTTGGACAATTTCTTTTATTGCTTCAATCCATTCATCATCATTTTTGCTTGGATTATAATGGTATTTTTTACAATACTTACTGTACCTTGCTACCGGTTTTTTATCCCTCGACAAGATATGCGATGTCACATCAGGTGACTGTCCCAGACAGCGCAGCACCTTTAACAAGCCATAGTCACCACCATCCGGAATTAATACAGAAAACGAACGTGACATTCTTATATCTTTATATTGATTGTATAAAAGCCTTTTTCACAACTTTGGTTGTGAATGAGAAAAAATATAAAAAGGAAATATTTCTCTATTTCCGAATTCGCTTGTATAGTGACAGCAAAAATTTTTGCCCTGCAAGGCGCCATGCAATTCTATAACAGAAGATAACAATATTCCCGACAAAACCTCTGCCTGCAATCACCCAGGATACACTGTGAGCCTGATTGGCCCAGAATCTCTTGTACTCTGCGTCTCCCTGTCCGAAATCGAAGCATCGAATGTTCTCTTTGCATGAATCTCGAATAATCTGCATTAGAAGGATTTGACCGATAGACAGCGACGATTGATACTTCAGCTTAAATGCAGGATATTGATAATGTATTGTATCATGCACTATGGAAGTGAAAGCAAAAGCAGCATCATCTCCGTCAATTGTCATAAGCCATACAGAACCAAAACCTGCCCGGGCCAAATTTGTCAGCATGTTTTTATGAAACGGCTGTCCCAGGACTGCCACTCCACGCTGTTTCATCCAGCTCTCTTCCTGAATTTGGGCGATACGTCTGAGAATTTCCGAAGTGATATCCTTTCCGACATAACGAGTAATTTCCACATTTCCGGAATTGAAAAGCTGTCTTTCGGCATTTCCTAATTTTCTTCGCCTTTTCCCCGTTTTATTTTTTTGCATGTATTCGTCAAAAGAACATCCCAATTCTATTGCATGACTAATACGTTCATAGCCATATTTATAATTGAAGCCCCGCCTGTTAAGCTCAGTTATAAAAGCCTGCGTTGCTTCATCCCGTGACAATACATGCTTATCACTGAAAACATTCGCGACTTTTTCCCGAATCCATGTTTCTGCGGCAACTGCAACGGCTTCAGGATAACTCGAATCCAGCAGAATCCCAAGATATGAAGGCTGCTCTGTGCTAATCAGCTTTCCAATGCGCATTCCACAACAATTCTGAATCGTAAAAGGCAATAAAGCCGCAAGCTCCGATCCGTTCCATACAACAATCAGGCAAGGCTCGCCCTTAAAATTATTCTCGTTTATAAACGTTTGTATCCAGGCACGTGAAAGATATACCGGCGCATCTTTAGCACGGGCGAATAATTTATCCCAATCATCGTTCAGCCTTGCTATGTTCTCCTTACCCCGTACTAATTCTCCATATAAAGAATCCTGATGCTTTACTTTTTTGTATGAGCTGTTTTTAGAGGCTTTTTCTGTTATAGTATCATCCATTATATGCTTCAGGTAAATGTATTATTGACCAAATAGTGCTTTATAGGTACACTTCGTCCCCGTGAGGGGTGTTCCCTTTATTTACATATCCTTATGTCTGTCAAATACTTACGTTATTTTTTTCTGCTCAACGCATGTTTAAGTTTAATAATGTCCATACTTTTCAAAAGCAGAGACACCGCCGTTTTCATCAGGTAAAAAATCAAGAATCAGCTCTGTCATATCCCCGGCTGCTTTAAGTATCGAACTTTCCATCATCGAGCTTATTTGAACCTGGGCTACATAACGAGCCGGATTCCTGGAAAGATTAAACTTTCTGCCGGAAAAGCCGCTAAATCCGCTCTGGTCTGTTGATAACTGGCCATTTACAATATAATAATTCAGAATAATAATTTCTGAATATGACGGCTCTGGCTTATGGAAACGGTGTATTAGACAATTCACTTCTCGTCCCTGTTTCGTGGTAAAGTTAGATTCATCTGTGCTGTCATGAATCCACCCATTGCCGGGATAGCATACCCGGGGTTGATGACCGAGCATTCCACCGGGTCGGGAGGCACAATATACTACATACACATCTACCCAGTCTTGTGAGTTA
>CAYSHS010000218.1:0-6080 GCA_964430845.1 uncultured Pirellulales bacterium
CGTACGTTTCCCGCCGGGCCGGGTTTGTATTTTATGAAGGATTCGGCTGACAGGGTATTGTACATCGGTAAAGCGAAGAATCTTCGTTCTCGTGCGGGCAGCTACTTTCAGCCGTCAAGCGATCTTCTGGCTTCTCGCGGTCCGATGATTGTGGAAATGGTATGCAAAGTCAGGACCGTGGATTTTCTCGAAAGTCCGAACGAAGTTGACGCGGTATTGCAGGAAGCCCGGCTGATAAAGGACATACGGCCGCCTTATAATTCCGACCTTGTCGATGATAAGACTTTTCCATATCTTGAGATTACGACGGGCGAGGATTTTCCGGGAGTTTATATAACGCGCAGCCCGAAGCAGAAGGGCGTACGGCTGTTCGGGCCGTTCACAAGTGCAAGTGACCTTAGAGCAGTGCTGGTCGTATTGCAGAAAATATTCAAGTTCCGAACCTGCGGCATTGAAATAAAAGAAGATGACCCGAAGCGGAGGTTTTTCAGGCCGTGTCTGTTGTATAGCATAAAGCAATGTACCGCTCCATGCGGAGCGAGAATTGGCAGGGCGGAGTATAAAAAGATTATCGCCGACCTTACGAAGTTCCTGCGCTCCAAACGTTCGGTAATATTGCGGCAGTTAAAAAAGCAGATGGAAGAAGCGTCTGCGGCTCTCGAATATGAAAAGGCCGCGATGTTTCGCGACAGGATTCGTTTAATCGAGCGTCTCGACCAGCGAGGGACGCCGAGCGAGCATGTTCAGCCTGAAGTCTTCGCGGCGGACCCGACTGAAGCTCTCACCAAGCTGCGCGACATTCTTGAAGTAACTGAGCCTGTGCGGATTATCGAAGGGATAGATATTGCGAATATTTCGGGCAAAGAATCTGTCGGCTCGCTTGTAAAATTCATTGACGGCAGGCCTTTCAAGAATGGCTATCGTAGATTCAAAATCAAAACTGTCACTGGTATAGACGATTACGCCAGTGTCGCAGAGGTCGTCAGGCGTAGGTATAAATATGCGCTTGCAGGCGAGGAGCTTTGGCCCGACCTGATTCTCATTGACGGCGGCCTGGGACATCTGCACGCGGCTCAAAAGGCACTTGATGAAATGAATGCTCCGCCGGTAAAAGTTGCTTCGATAGCTAAAAAAGAGGAAGATATTTATTTACAAAAGAGCAGCCAGCCGTTGCAACTGGCTGCCAATTCCCCAGTTCGCAGATTGCTTCAATACGTTCGCGATGAGGCGCATCGTTTCGCACAACATTATCATCACATCCTGCGAAATAAAAAAATGCTTAGTGAAGAATAGTAGTGTTATTTTATTGTTCCTGCTGTTTTTCATTAAAACGGTCTAATAGCTTTTGCTGACTTTTTTCCAGCTCCTTAAATCTTTCCTGCATCTGGTTCATTTGCTCTTCCATTTTTTTGTAGAATGAATTTGGAAAGTCATTATCCGGTGTATTCAAAAGCGGACTATCCGTTCGCAATTTCGGCATAAAATTGTCACCAAATTCGTCAGGCCGGCTCGGAGCGGAAAAATCCTTATTCGTTCGTTTCTGTCTGGCATCTTCGATGGCGTTTTTCGCGGCTTCACGATATTTCTCGGGAACTTTATCTAATTCACCTATTGTTGTCTTGTACTGGTCGTTGTCGATATTAATCGTTATTGTCGATGCGTTGTCATTGGGATCGCCTTCGATTGTAACAGAGTATTGTTTGCCATCGGCATTATAGTAGAAAGAATATAATTGATTGAAAAACGAATTGATATTCGATCTAATATTACCCGGAATCTGGTCCTCGAAAATCTGTATCCAGTTCCTGTCTCCCGGGTTGAGACGAAAAACTCTGCCTGGCTGAAAATACTGCTCGATTTGCGGCTCATCAGGATATTTCCAGTCTGAAGTTTCGCTCATGGCTTTGAGTTTCAGGGTGACTGTTTTGCGCTGACCTAAGTGTATAATTTGAAGTGACACTTCGTCGCCTGCTTTTGCCTGCTGCACTGCTTTAACGAGAGTATCGCCATCATAGAGGTCCTTGCCCTGGAAGCCTGTTATTATGTCGTCACGCTCCAGCCCCGCATCATCGCCGGCGCTTCCTTTCATGACGTTTGCTATCCTTATTCCCTGTCCATCCTGTAATCCCAGGTGCTTGACGAGAAGCTCAGGCAAAGGAGCATGGTCTAATAATATCCCGATAGCGGGACGAGTGTTACTGGACTGAGAGTCAGCGCAAAAAGCCATCCCTGTTGTGAAAAGTAACGTTGAAACGATTAAGATAATTTGTTTGGTTTTCATAATTTTTTCCCTTTCAATATTAACGTATCGCGGGCATCCCGTTCGATTTCACTCAGGACAGGCTTGCCCATGCTACGAATTATAATCCCTTTTGATACACTGCAGGTCTTACAAAATTTTCACGTAGTCCTTCTATCATCCACTGGTTTCCCTGCTCGTCAGTAAAGTTGTACCAGTCAACATTTCGAGTCGGTTCTGCAGAAAGCGCTGACGGAATTTGCGGCGTACCAAGAAGCATTTTTTCATCGATTCTTTTGGCCACAGGAGCAGGGTTGGCAGGATTCTCATTTTTCTCTGGTAACATTTGAAGCAGAGTAAAGTGAAGAACGAGGCCGAAGATTAATCCCGCCGCTGCTCCCGATACAAAGCGGGTCCAGCCGCTCAGTTTTATAATATGATGACGAGCATGTTTTGATTTTTGAAGTGCCTTATCGAAAATATCCTGGGGTGATTTGCCTTTTTCCAGAAGCTCACAGGCAAGAACCTCACGGCTGCGCTGGTGCAGGTTTTGGAACTGCTCCAATAATCCCGCCGCCTTCGGATTCCTGTCAAGCTCTGCTTCGAGAAGACGCTCCTCGCTTGGTGTAATCTCACCATCGAGATATTTACCAATAAGAACCTCGAACATTTCTTCTGTCATTTTCATTTTTCCAGTACCTTATCTTCATTCTTATTTATAACTTTGTCATAAATCATTCTTCGCGCCCGAACGAGTCTTATTTGTACAGTTGTTACAGGCACATCGAGTATCTCTGCGATTTGACCGTAAGTTAAATCGCCCGAAAGCTGCATGATAAATACCTCACGATATTTCTCAGGCAGCGATTTTATCGCTTTCAGTATTTGGCCGTATTGCTCCTGCTCAGCGATGTTTTCAAAGAGCTTGCTTTTATCATCCTGCCTGCTATCGATAATTTCTTCGTCTAACTGGATCGGCCTGTTTGCCTTTTGCTGCCTGTTCTTTATTGCCAGCCTTCTGGCCAGAACAGCAAGCCAGGGCTTGAAACGCTCAGGCTCGCGAAGCGAATCGATTTTACTGATGACTCGAACGCAAATATCCTGCAGGCAGTCGTCAACGTCATCAGGATTATATACAATGCTGTACACCAATCCTTTTAGCCACGCCCAATTCCTGGTCAATAACGCCTGTAAAGCCTCTCTATCACCTCTCTGGGCCTCATAAACCAGCGCTGATTCATTTTGCCTTTTTTCTGTCATCATATTACCTTAACTATAAATATAGATACTTTTCAAGCCATGTTCATACATTTTTTCCAGGATTTTACATATAATTTTTTAAGAAAGTCTGGAAATATTGGATAAAATTTTGTAGTTAAGGCGCTTGCAGGTTTCCGACTATGGATGTATTATGTGAAAAAGCAATAGTTGAACTATTAGGAAAGGATTAAGTAAATGGACAAAAAAGAATTTGGAGGTGACAAGAAGCTGCCGATGAAATCGCTTTTAGCCGCACATGAGCGGAAATTCATCGATACGAATGTATCTAAAATTCCACCCTGGATACAGGGATATGACCTGACTTTAATGACTGTTGTCTGGTCTATGGGTCTGCTAATATTCGGGTGTTTTGCTAAGTACAGCCTTCACTGGCTGTGGTTATCTTCGCTGATGGTATTTCTGCAATGGTTTACAGACTCTTTCGATGGGGCGCTGGGAAGGTACCGCGACACAGGTATCCCCCGGTGGGGCTATTACATGGACCATTTTCTCGATTATGTATTTATATGTTCGGTTCTGGTAGGTTATTCATTTATTCTTGACGGCCAGAGCAGGCAAATCGTTTATCTTTTAATACCCGTGTTCGGCTGCTTTCTGATTAGTTCGTATTTAGCTTTCGGAGCGACAAACGAATTCAAAATAACATTCCTCGGAGCAGGCCCAACGGAGATTCGCATTTATATTATTGCGTTAAATATCGCTTTGATAATTTTCGGTACAGCCTGGATTGAAAAAATCCTTCCTTACCTTTTAGCGGCTTCTATAATTCTAATGTGTATAGTTGTCTTTAGAACACAGAAATACATCTGGAACATGGACATGACAGAAAAAAGAAACCGTGACAATAAGCCGCAAGACTAATAAAATATTTAAGCTATCTGTCTGTGACGAAACATATTGACTTTTATTTCTCTGCCGATGTACTTTGCACAGAGTGTGCAAACTCAAGTGCCTCCTGGTCTCGTTCAGTCCACCATTTTGTCCATATTTCTTTTGTTTCTTCACGTTTTTGAACTATTGGCCAGAATATCATCTGCATCAGGCTTGCTTGGTGCTTTATCCTCTCACTATCTATTGACAATGGTAGAATTAGAATTTAAAGCATCTGACTCTTTTGGCCATGGTACCGTCGGAAGGCCGTAATAGGTTTCTTTCCATCCCGTAGTTCCGGGCCGGTAATAGCCGGTTGTGGTTGTATTGCCAGTATTTATAATCCCAGTCGCACGATAGGGAATATCAATGGATGAGCGACGTGGGAGATAAAGGCGCGGGGCATTACCTTCGAAATAGATACCGGTTAGACCATCGCAATTGACAAACAACCTGTCGCCAATAGTGGTAACACTTCCGGGAATCGTAATAGTGGTCAGGCCACTACATCCCAAAAAGGCTGATTCCCCGATGTTGGTGACGCCTTTACCGATTACAATGTTGGTCAGGCCATTACATCCAAAAAAAGCGTATCCCCCGATGTTGGTGACGCCTTTACCGATTACAATGCTGGTCAGGCTACTACATCCATAAAAAGCGTATCCCCCGATGGCAGTAATGTTTTCACTGAATGTAACGCTGGTTAGGTCACGACATTCATAAAAAGCCCTATCCCCGATGGTGGTGACGTTGTCAGGGATTGTGTAATCTCCGGTCTTGCGCACTGGGCATTGGATAAGTCTTACTTGGGGCTCGTCGAACAGGGCTCCTTGCAAACTGCTATAAGTTTCTTGGGTCTTTTGGAAAAGGACTCCTTCCAGACTGCTATAGATTGGATTATCTGGATCTACCGTTATATTGTTTAGACTGGAGCAATTATAAAACGCACGTGTACCAATAGTGGTAACACTCCCTGGGATCGTAATAGAGGTTAGGTTATGGCATTCATTGAACACATTTTCCCCGATAGTAATGACACTGTCTGGGATAGTAATACTGGTCAGGTTAATGTTACCAATGAACGCCCCTCTCCCGATGCTGGTGACATTGTTGCCAATGGTTATTTTGTTCAGTGCAGAGCAAGCAAAGAATGCATTATCCCCGATTGTGGTAACGCTGTCGGGAATTGTAATACTGATCAGGTTCCTGCACAAATCGAATGCGTTATCATCAATGATGATAACACTGTTGCCCATAGTCACTGTGGTTAAATTGTTACAACCGCCGAATGCTGATATCCCGATTTTAATGACACTATCGGGTATCGTAACGTTTTTTAATTTTAGATTTTTATAGAACGCCTTGTCCTGAATTCTGGTAACTGTCAGGCTGCCGAGCTTGTCGGGGATATTGACTTCACTATCGGAGCCGGTGTAACTCAAGAATATACAGGTTCCGTCACCATTATCCTTATATTTGTAGTCCCCCAATTCAAATTCAATATTTTTATCAACCGTTTTAGCCGCACCACCAGCTACCGGTGAACTATAATTTATCTGGATATCCTCGCTGGGACAGATTCCCCATATTGGTTTCGGCAGTATCCAATCCCTAGCCGTATTAAATCCTCTCGGTTCAGAAACAATCTTCTCGACGCACCATCCGGAGAGGTCCTGGTTGAATAATGTTG
>CAYSHS010000219.1:0-6037 GCA_964430845.1 uncultured Pirellulales bacterium
CTCATAATTTGTTATTGTATGTGCGTCAATCCAGCCGGTTCCGCCTGTAAGAACGACGTGGTCCTGGATGAGTACGCCGTTATGAATGACGGTAAACGTTGCTTTTCTGGTAACTTCGTTTCCTTCGAAGGTCGGGCGATGGAAAATAATATCGAAAGTCTGCCATTCGCCGGGTTTGCGGCTGGCGTTTACGAGCGGTACCCTTCTTCCATATAAAGCTCCGCACTGGCCGTCAGGATATGTCTTATTTTCGTATGAATCGAGAATTTGAACTTCGTACGTGGACATAATAAATACGCCGCTGTTGCCGCGACCCTGTGAAGTTCCTACTGCCGGTAAGGGTGAAGAGAATTCGAGATGTAGCTGGCATGAGCCGAATGATTCTTTTGTTTTGATATCGCCGCCGCGATTGCCGGGTGTGAAATAGCCATCCCGTACAACCCAATTTGTCGGGCTGCCGTTTGTGGATACCCATTTCGACAAATCATTGCCGTCGAAAAGAACTACCGCGTCCGATGGAGCAGTACCGGCCTTTTCCTGTGTACTCGCCGTACCTGGAGTAATAATCGGCGGGGCGGGTCTTTCTTCATCGTGAACGAGCCAGCGACCATCTTCATTTTCCACATATTGAGTTCCTTGTCTGGCTGGACCTCGGCGCATTCCTGCTCCCATTCCTGTACCTCTACCTGTTCCACGTCTTGTTTGTTGGGATTGAGTATTTCCCCTATCCTGTGCCGCGTAACCCGTAAAGATTATAAGTCCAAATGCTGCTATACTTAATAGAATTGACCTCATCATCGTGCTCCTTTCTAAATTAGGCAAATGCCAGAAATAAAGAACATGTTCAAACGGAAACATAATTATAGATATATATCAAACATGCGTCAAGAATATATCTGCAAAATAAAAAACTATAAATGATGCCGAATAACTGTGCGCTGAATCCTCTCGGTGCGATTCTTGATGTACCTTACGGCAGGCCGGCAGAGCCGGAATAATCGCGTTCGATAATGAATTTAATCATCGAGAAAGCACTCTTAAGGAATAGATGCTATCGTATTGTTTCGATGTCTAATATTGACGGGTCTCTTGCTGAGATAGTAATGCCTCTTTGCCTGGAAGTATCAACACCGAAATAATTAAAGCATCCCACAAGCAGGTAATCGATTACTCTTCGGATGTCATCGCCTCCCGTGCTTATAACAGCTTCACCGACCCAGACGACTTTCTCTGTGTTCGAGCCTGTTTGACTGTTGCGTGCAGATACTTTCATTGAGAGCCACCTGTCGTAATAGGTATCATAAGATGGGATGTAAGTTGAGTATCCGAAATCATAGCCGCTCCAGTAGCCGCTGTGAAAACCGAAGTATGTGTGATAGGAAGGCTCATAATCATAATGCTGGTGTGAGTCCATACCTACCCTGAAGGAAATCACGTATTCGGAATCATTAATATCAGCAACAGGAACATAATCGTGAAGCTTCAGCATTGCTTCGATTTTAGCCTTAATTTGCCTGTCGAAGATAGGATTATGTGAATTTGGGTCATTTTCCTCAACGTAAAATGATGCATTTTGTTTTATTGGCTCGGTAAGCTCTGAATATCCATTTATATATACCCTGTAGCCGGATGTGCAGCCGGTTGCCAAAAAAGAACAACAAATTAAAATTAAACTTAACTTTTTCATTTTCCAATCCTTTCATAAAATTAAGAGCGGCTAATTAGTATAACAGTTATTTTTTTGCTACACAAGAGCCTGCTAATGCACCTGTTGACCAGCAGATTTGCAGGTTATAGCCGCCGCATGGAGCATCTGCATCTATCACTTCGCCTGCGAAAAATAATCCCTGGCAAATTTTCGATTCCATCGTTTTGGGATTTATCTCTGTGAGATTTACACCGCCGCGAGTTACAATTGCCTCTTCGATAGACCTTGTACGAATTACAGAAAGAGGCAGTGCCTTTATTGTTTGAGTGATTTTACGCCTGGTTTCTTTTTTAATCTGTCCGGCAGGAAAATCATCGTTACAGCCGGCCAGTTTGCACACAACTAAGGCAAGTCGTTTAGGTAAGAAATCCGCAAGGATATTAAAAATCTTCTTTTTGGGATTTTCATTTGTAAGCCTGATAATTTGCTCTTCGAGCTTTTCCTGTCGCGAATCGGGAACTAAATCCAATGTAATTCCGAGAGGTTGTTCTCCAGCAGGCAAAAAATCTGTCAGATGTCTGCTCATATCCTGTGCCGCTGGGCCTCCCTGGCCGTCATTAGTAAAAACAATTGCTCCCTGTGCTACGAGCTTTTTTTTGTTGAGACTTGTAGAAATTCTCACGTTTGCAACGGAAGTGCCTGCAAGCTCTCCCGGCCATTTTTCACTTGTTACGAGCGGCACAAGCGCTGCTCTTGGCTCGACAATAGTGTGACCGAAATGCTTTGCGAAACGATAGCCGTCACCTGTCGAGCCTGTCTGAGGCCAGGAAATCCCGCCTGTTGCAATAATAACTTTTTCAGCCATAATTTGCTGCTGCTCTGTTTTGATTAGAAACATGTCTGATTCTTTTAAAATTTCGGATACAGGCTCATTATAATGAAACTTTACATTATGGATTTTGGCCTCCCGGAGAAGTGCATTTTTTACATCCTGAGCTTTATATGTTGCAGGGAATACACAGCCGTCTTCTTCTATTCTTGTTTCCAGTCCTGCTTGAGCGAAAAAAACCTGAATATATTGAGGCGGATATTTATAAATGCCGAAGCTAAGAAACCTTCCTGTTTTACCCAGCAGGTGGACAAGCTCTGCAGGCTCGATTTGGTGTGTCAGGTTGCATCGCCTGCCTCCGGTAAGGAGCAGCTTGCGCCCGGAGTCCGGATTCGCTTCCAGCACAATCGTCGAGGCGCCCCGGCGGGCGGAGAAAATCGACGCGATAAGCCCGGCCGGCCCCGCCCCAATTATACAAACATGAGTTTCCATACCTTTTAATGAAAAACTACAAGCTCAATTCAGGTGAATGTGAACAATTTCGGGTCAGGATTTTACAGCCGGTTTCAGTTACGAGAACATCATCTTCAATTCTTACACCCAGCTTATTCGGCATATATACTCCAGGCTCGATAGTAACAACATGGCCTTCCCGTAAAACGCCTTCTGTTTCGGGTTTCAGAAAAGGTGATTCGTGAATTTCTATTCCGAGACCGTGACCTGTGCCGTGACCATAGACCGGCAGGCCTGACCGCCTGATTACCTCACGCGCTGCCGAGTCAACTTCTTTTATTGTTATTCCTGCTTTTACTAATTTTATCGCTGCGGCCTGGGCCTTTTCGACTACATCGAAAACTTCCCTGTAAAAACCAGATGGTTTTCCTACGATAAAACATCGTGTAATGTCACTGCAATAACCCTTGTATTTCGCGCCGAAGTCAACCAGGATTGTATCGTTTTTCCTGAGTTTCCCCTGACCCGGCTGATGATGCGCTATCGAAGCATTCGGACCGAATGCAACTATCGTATCGAAGCTGTTAACGGAGCCAAGTTTGCGAACCTGGAAATCGAGCATTCCCGCCAATTCGCTTTCAGTTATGCCTTGCTTTATAGCCGGAAGAGTTTGCGCAAGCGCTTTTGCGGCTATTAAAGCAGCGGTTTGTATCGCAGCGATTTCGCCATTGTCTTTTCTGTTACGTATCTCCTCAACAACGCCATCTGCTGTTTTGATCGGCTTCCTGAAGGTTTTTTTTATCTGTACGTACTCGGCAACCGAAATGGAGCTTTCCACGGAGATATTTTGAACATATTTGTATTTTTTTATAATATTTGCCGCTGCATCCGCCAATGGTTCGTGCCGCTCGATGATATTACAGACGGGACATTCTTTCTGAGCCTGCTCGGTGTACCTGCTGTCGGTTACAAGAAAGGAACGTCCGTTTATCACCGCCGCCCAGCTATCTTCGCCCAGAAATCCGGTTGCATAAGTTACATTGGCCGGTTTTGTGATTATCAGGCAATTTATTTTGCTTTTTTTCAATTCGCGGCTTATCGCTCGAATCCTTCTTTTTACAGTCTCTGTATTCATTTATACAATCTCCGATTTGAAGAAAATCTTCAGTAGCCAAATTTTAATATAAAGAACAATGAACTATAAATTACGAAAAAAATAAAGTATTTTTTCATAAATCTTAGGCTCCGGACGTTTTATTTTTTATACTTTGATTGGAAAGAAAAACTCGCCGAGGGAGAGGCTGGTAAAAAGGGAAAGTTTTGCCGGCTGAAAGATGTTTTCCACAAGGGGGAAAAATTTTTAGGACCTAATTTTTTTTGGGGAAGGACGGCTGCTTAGCCGTCCTTTTTCGTTTATCTCTTGTCTCACTCCTATTTGCACATTACAATAGGCAAACTATGTTTATAATATTACCCTATAGAACCAGTATAAGACCACGTAAAACACCTTACGCAAATTACATCCTTATAGCGGCCAATGTGCTGATTTTTTTACTGAGTTTTCACGAGCCGACAAGAAGAAGCGGAGAATACCTTCGTCCCTGGGCAAATATCCTAATTCTTAATCCCAGGCCCGGCTTCCTCCATCTCTGGCAGTTTATCAGCTACGCTTTTCTGCATGGCGGTTACCTGCATATTATCGGCAATATGTATTTTCTCTATCTTTTCGGCAATAACGTCAATGATAAATTGGGCAATGTCGGCTATACCGCTTTTTATTTAGCAGGTGCGGTGTTCGCCGGTATAGGTCATTATTTTCTAAGCAATTCAGAAGTGCTCGGTGCAAGCGGAGCCATCGCCGCTGTAACAGGAGCATACCTGGTTCTGTTCCCGCAAACTTTAATCAGTGTCTTCTGGTGGTTCTTTTTCTTTATAAACACAATTGAGCTTCCCGCGCTGTATTTTATCGCGTTCAAGCTCATAATCTTTGATAATCTGCTCGAGCCTGCTTTTGCTCCGCCGATTGCAGTTGCTTATACCGCACACCTGTCAGGGTACGCTTTCGGTATCCTTTCTATAATAGGTATGCTCTCGACAAAGCTTATAAGCAGCTCTCATATCGATGTTTGGGATATGATAAGACAATGGAACAGGCGCCGCCAGTTCAGGGATGTCGTATCGAGCGGCTACGACCCTTTTGCAGGCAGGCCAAGGTATGTAAAGGCAAAAGAGATAAAGAAAACACCTGCCCAGCAAAAAGCTGAGGAAGAAGCCCTGCACCTTCGTTCTGAAATCAGTAATCGAATAATAGAGCGAAACCTGCCGGCTGCGGCGGAAATCTATCTTAAGCTGATGGTAACCGATAACCAGCAAATTCTGCCGCGACAGCAATTGCTGGATATCGCAAATCAGCTCGCAGGTGAAAATAAACATTCCGAAGCGGCACAGGCTTATGAGCAGTTTTTGAGTCATTACAGCAGTTATGAATATGCCGAGCAGGTGGAGTTAATGCTGGGATTAATATATGCACGCTATCTTGGCCGGCCTGAACAGGCGATAAAGCATCTGCAGGAAGCACAAAAAAAACTAATTGACCCAAACCAGCTCAAAATGTGCCGGGACGAGCTTGAAAGACTGCAACAATAATCAACGAATTAGTTCCGGCGTACGATTTGACTCGAATATATAACGATTCTCAAAAATTTCTCTTCGATACAGATTCAAACTGATTCGCAAAGCTGAAAAAAGGAACAAAATAAATCAGTTCCACTATCCGTAAACTTCTTGTTTTTTATGCGTGTTTTTAAAAATTGAGGTTTATAACTTATTGTTAAATAATATTTTATGTTTAAATTTTCAATGTAAGAACTTTTTAAATATCAGTCCGCCAGGTATGTCGGATAAATTCCAATCCGCGTAAATCCGTGTCAGAAAAACAGTGTGAATCTGTGTCTGAAAGCATTTTGGTTGCGGCTACGCCGCGCCGGGAATATCTGCGTCTCTGTGGTTTTTTTCATATTTTTCCCTTGCTTTTATTTATCTACAATAGTATTTTCCTAATAGAAAGCTCTAATCTCGCAAAAAGTGATGTGTCAGGAAGTACGATG
>CAYSHS010000220.1:0-6027 GCA_964430845.1 uncultured Pirellulales bacterium
TTTTCAAGTCTGTAATGTATAGGGAAGATTTTGCATTGAAAGGCCGGCTACTTATGGTTTGTGCCGGCTGAAATAATACTATTTATTGATTGAATAAAAAAGGAAGGTTCCACTGCAGTGAGAGAACCTTCCTTTTTCGCGTGTTTAACCACAGCAGAGATAATCTGTGCTGTGGTTTTAAAGTAATGTTATTTCTTCTTCGTTTTCTTCTTTACTACTTTTTTCTTCGTTGCTTTTTTAGCTACTTTCTTTTTTGCAACTTTCTTCTTTGCAGCTTTTTTCTTTGCCATTAGTTGTCACCTCCTTTTGGCTTACAAAATCCGTTTCAAATTTTAAATTCTATGACAATATTTACTATACTAAAATTTTTTCTATATAGTCTATAATAATTATAAAAAATATTCATATTATTTTATCGTCTAAAACTTTAATAAATCTTGATAAATTTTTCAAGCATCAATTTTTTACAGGACTAAAATTTTTTTTTGTACGTTCCCCTGAATAAAAGTTAAAATGCAGTCCCGGGTTTTTTGCTTTCTATTATTCTGTTTTTTTAGTAAAGTATTTTTTAGGTTATTATCGGGAATATATTGACGGTGACATAGCTGTAATTTTATATGAGCAGAAAAAGAATAATATTGTTTGGCGGGACATTCGATCCTGTCCATCTCGGTCATACGAAAGTTGCATTCGCGGCGGGTGAATACATCGGCGCCGAGAGTATAATATTCATCCCCGCAAGGCGTTCTCCATTGAAAGGAGCTTTGCCGGGAGCAAGTGACATCGACAGGTTAAATATGCTCCATCTTGTTGTATCGGGAGAAAAAAAATTCGAGGTCAGTGACTATGAATTAAACAAGCCCGCCCCGAGCTACACACTTGATACCGTAAGGTATTTTCAAACCCGATACGGCGCCGAGTATATCCTCTATTGGCTTGTCGGCGCCGACAGTATCGATGACCTGGTTTACTGGTACGGCATCACAGAATTAATCGACGAATGTGAGCTGGCCATGATGTACAGAGCTGATTTTGACAAGCCTGATTTTACGAGATTTGAATGCTTCTGGGGTAAAGAGCGCGTCGATAAATTGCAGCGAAATATTATCCCGACACCCCTTATTAATATAAGCAGCACACAGGTGAGAAACAGGATCGCTTCGGGTAAAGATGTTGCGCAACTGCTTGATAATGCTGTACTTAGCTATATCAACGAACATGGTCTTTATAGCTCAGGCTCTGAAGCTCGAAGTAATTAATTTTTGATTTATTGCTGCTTTTGACAGTTGTAAATTTGTTCGATTATCCAGTTATTCCAGGCGTCCATTCCTTCACCGGTTTTAGCGGATACAGGAAAGATTTTAAGATTTTTATTTAATGTTCCCGCATCTTTTTTTGCCCGCTCGATATCGAAATCCACGTTGCCCAGCAGGTCGATTTTATTGATGAGCATCGCCTTAGATTTTGCGAAAATAGCCGGATACTTTGCAGGCTTGTCATCACCTTCTGCCACAGAAAGGACAACAACTTTTCCAGACTCTCCAAGCTCGAAAGCCGAGGGACATACAAGGTTGCCGACGTTCTCGATGATAATCAAATCCAGGTTATCGACCGGCAAATATTTTAGTCCTCTGCCAACCTGTTCTGCAGATAAATGACACGCGCCTTCGGTATTAATTTGAATTACCGGCGCGCCTGTCTGGCTTATTCGCTGCGCATCGATATCGGTCTGAATGTCACCTTCTATGACACCGATTCTTATTTTATCCTTTAACGCGTTAATAGTCTTCGTGAGGATAGTTGTTTTACCTGACCCAGGAGAAGAAATCATATTCAGGCATAATAGATTTTTTTGCGATAAGCAGAAGGAATTTTCGATAGAAAATTTTTCATTTTCACTAAGAATTTTTTTTTCAATTTTTATTTTTTTCATAAATATTATTCCATTTCGAATTCGATTTCTTCAAGAATCAAGGGTGAATCAGGTAATAATTCCATGCTTTCACTTTGACAGTTAGGGCATTTTATATTTAATAAATCTATCACGTAATTGTTATTACACTCTTTACATACAGCCTGCAAAGGTTTCTGCTCTACAATTAATTTCATATTCTCGCACATAGTTCCTTTTGCAATTGCATTAAAAGCAAATACAAGAACATCTTCGTTAACAGCATTGAGTTTTCCACAGCTTATTTTTGCGGCGATGGGTTTTGCGTTTTGCTTATTAGCTTCTTCGGATATTTGTGTAAGAAGACTTTCTGCAATCATTGTTTCGTGCATCAGCATATCCTCGGAAGCTCACGACCGTATGGCATTTGTACGATTCTTCTGCCGCCTATTTTAGTTTGAAGCTCTACGACGGGCAAATCTATGCCTTTTACAACTTCACCTATTATTCGAGAATCTTTTCCCAATGGATGATTCCTGCAAATGCTTAACACTTCTTCGGCGGAATCAGGCGAGACAACAGTAACGAATTTACCTTCATTTGCTATAGCCAGCACATCAAAACCGAGCATGTCTGCCGCTGCCCGGACGGTTTTATTTACAGGTATATCATTTTCCTTTATTTTTATGCTTAAACCGCTGCTTTTTGCAATTTCATTAAGTGTAGCTGCTAATCCGCCGCGAGTCGGGTCACGCATAAATTTAATGCCAGTTGTATTTTCTAATAGTTCGCAAGTCAATTCTGATAGAGCTGCACAATCGCTTTTTAGCTGTGACTCGAATTTTATTCCTTCGCGCTGCGAAATAATTGTCATGCCATGATCGCCTATTGTACCGTTAATTATAATTTTATCACCTGCGGAAATTCTATCGATTCCCAAGTTTGCATTTGCAATTTTAATTCCTATACCCGCTGTATTGATAAAAATCTTGTCTGCAGCTCCTTTTTCAACTGTTTTTGTATCACCTGTAACTATTTCAACCTTATTTTGACGAGCGGTTTGCCCAATATTTTCTAAAATCTTCTCGAGTAATTTTATTTCAAAACCATCTTCTATGATTAAAGCCAGAGATAAAGCAACCGGTTTCGAGCCGGCAACTGCTAAATCATTTATTGTTCCACAAACCGCGAGCTTGCCTATATCACCACCATTAAAGAATAAAGGCTTAACAACGTAGCTGTCTGTGGTAAAACAAAGCGAGTTCGAATCAAGATTCAACTCGGCAGAATCACCTAACTTTGCGAGGGTTTGATTTTGCAGCTTTGGAAGTATATGTTTTCGTATTAACTCTTCCGTCAACTGGCCGCCTCCGCCGTGTGCGAGCAGGATTTTTTCGTTTTCATCTGTTGTCATTAGTGATTTCCATATTTGAACCACGCCGCGCATGCTCCTTCGGAGCTGACCATGCAGGGACCTACGGGTTTTATGGGTGTGCATTTCTTTGCGAATAAAGCACACTCATGCGGCTCGATTAATCCGCACAAAACTTCGCCGCATCGGCAGCCGCCAATTTCACCACCTGGTTTTTCGGTTACGTTGAATTGTTTGAAAGCATCGAATTTACCATACTGATTTTTAAGACCAAGCGAGCTTGACCCTATTTTTCCCAGTCCGCGCCAATAGCCATCAACAGGCTCAAAACACTCCCGGACAATATTCTGTGCTGCCACATTTCCTTTTTCAGTTACAACCGCGCCATATAAAGATTTCAGCTCAGGTTTGCTTTGCGAAATTTGCCTGCATATTTCAGCAAGTCCCTCAATGATTTGCAATGGCTCGAATCCGGCAACGACACAAGGCCTGTTGAAGTCTTCCACTATCTCTTTAAATACACCATACCCGATTATCGCGCTTACATGACCCGGGCACAGAAACGCATCGATTTTATTATTTTTTCCACTCAGTAATGCCCGCATCGCCGGCACTGCGAGTTTATGGCCGCTTAAAATACAGAAATTATCTATCGAATCAGCTTTCGCTTCTTTAACAACAACAGCAGAAGCTGGAGTAGTCGTTTCAAAACCAACTGCGATAAAAATAATTTTTTTGTCAGGATTTTCTCTTGCGATTTGCAGTGCGTCCTCGCTGCTTAAAACAACTCGAATGTCTGCTTTTGATTGTTTCGTCTCAAGTGAGCCTGCTTTACCGGGAACGCGAATCATATCGCCATAGGTTGCGATTATACAGTCATCACGTCCTGCTAATTCCAAAACAATATCGATATAATCCTGGCTCGTAACACAGACAGGACATCCCGGCCCGGATAAAAGTCGCAGGTTTTTAGGTAAAAGCGAACGTATGCCGCTGCGGAAAATCGAAACTGTATGCGTGCCGCAAACTTCCATTATATTGATTTGCCTGCCGATTGATTTGCAGGTCGTATTCAACATATCTTGTGCTTTTTTTATTTTATCTATCATTATTAGTGTATCAGTGTATCAGTATATGAGTAAATGAATAAAAGAGTAAAAGAGTATATGGGATTAGTGGTAATAATGTTATCTGGGTACTCCTTATTTTTTTGATTTCAGGTATTTTATAAAATTCAATGTCATTTTTCTTAATGCTTCTATTTCTTCAAGTATTTTGTCGCCGGATAGATAACCAAGTCTATCTGCAATGATGATTTGTGTTTCTGTCTCCGACAATGAACCAACTGCGATATATAAAAACTGGATATATTCCTTCACGGATGAACGAGCCGCACCTTCGGCTATATTGCTTGGAAAAGACACAGAAGCTCTTCTAAGTTGCGATGTCAGGCTGTACATTTCCTCTTTAGGAAATTTCTTGGTTTCGGCGTAAATTTGTTCCACCAAACTCATTCCTCGTTTCCAAACATCTAAATCTTTATGTGTCTTGACCATATTTAATACTCATACATCCATCAACTCATTTACTCATTCACCCAGATAATTTGTTCTGAGTATCCATATAATCATCTATTTCTGAAATTAGCTGCCAGGTTTTTTTTGCTTCTTCCTCATCGACCTGGGAAATCGCAAAACCCGCGTGAACCAGGACTAAATCACCTAACTTGGCGTTCGGCAAGAGCGTAGTCTTTGCCTTGAACCGGTTGCCCATAGCATCGACAACCGCTTTATCACCTTCCAATTCAATTATTCTTGCCGGTATTGCTAAACACATAATTTTAGCTCATATTTTATTATTCTGAATATTATTAAGGCTTATAGAAAATTATTTTCTGTATTCTATTACCTTATACATGCCGGGTCAATATTTGGTTTGAAATGCAAATTGACATATTAGTTCAGGTAATCATAATTATGTAGAAAATTGTTCTTAAGCTTAAGTGCTTGACATAGCAGTGATTGTAGTTATTATATAATTATGCTTGAAGAAACAAAAAACTGGCTGGAAATGGTTAATTACGATTTAGACACTGCTAAACAAATGTTCAACACCAAGCGGTATGTTTATGTCATTTTTATGTGCCATCTTGCAATAGAAAAAGCTCTTAAAGCCATAGTATGTGAGGAAACGAGGAAATTTCCGCCAAAAACACATGATTTAATTTTTTAACAAGGATTGGGAAAGTCGAATTTTCCGAAGAGTTAATGAATTATATCGGTATGATAAATAATGTTGCAGTAGTTACAAGATATCCAGAGGATCTATCGAAACTCGTGTCGAGTTACACGAAAACTGTTACTCAAAAGTATCTGGATAATACAATAAAGGTGATAGAATGTATAAAGCGGGATCACAGATTACAGAAATCATAAAGCAATATAAGGATTCACTCTTTAAATGCGGTGTTCAAGCTGAACGCTTTATTTTATATGGTTCCTTCGCCCAGGGAAATCAAAGAGAGGATAGTGATATTGACCTTGTTGTAATATCTGAAAGTTTCCAGGAAATGAACTTACTCGAAAGGCTTGAAGTATTGGGTATGAGTGCGGCAAAAATTATGATGCCAATTGAAGCGAAAGGCTACACTCCGGAAGAAATTAAACTAGTTCCGGAAATCAGCTTTTTAGGTGAGATATTAAAATCAGGAATTAGTATAAATGTATAATACATCGAATCCTAAACTACACTTTGTTAAGGAGTA
>CAYSHS010000221.1:0-5937 GCA_964430845.1 uncultured Pirellulales bacterium
TCAGGAAGGCGATTTATTAACAGGACCCTGCGGCATGGGACCGAAGTTTTTCACAGTTGAAGATTGCCCAAAAAGACTTAAAAATCTTCAGGATATTTCCCAAAACCTTTGCAATCAGTTGACTTGATAAGGTTAAAATAAAAACAGATTATAGTAAAATTACAAAATCCAGTAATTCGAGAAAAGAAAGGAATATTACTGTTTGGATTTTTACTGTAATTTTGGATTGTTTTTTTGATTAAATTAGATATGGGGATTTATTTGTTATGGAAAAGGTTTCATGGGGAATTTTGAGTACGGCGAAAATCGGAATTGAAAAAGTGATTCCAGCAATGCAAAATGGGAAATATTGTCAGATCTCAGCAATTGCATCACGTAATTATGATTCTGCTCAAAAAGCCGCTAAGAAATTAAATATACCGAAGGTATATGGCTCTTATGAAGAATTGCTTGCTGATCCTGATATACAGGCGATTTATATTCCTTTGCCCAACCATTTGCATGTCCTGTGGTCGATAAAATGTCTTGAGGCAGGCAAGCATGTTTTGTGTGAAAAACCGGTAGCAATTGATGCGGCTCAAGCACAGGAGCTTATAACAGCTTCAAAAATATACCCTGATTTGAAAATTATGGAAGCATTTATGTATCGCTTTCACCCTCAGTGGCAAAAGGCAAAACGGTTGGTGACTGAAGGCGCAATCGGAAAAATAAAAACAATCCAGTCTTTTTTCAGCTATTTCAATAATGATCCTGGTAATATTCGTAACAAGCCTGAATGCGGCGGCGGGGGACTCATGGATATTGGTTGTTACTGCATTTCTCTTTCGAGATTTATCTTTGATACTGAACCTGAGAGGGTTTTGGGAATAGTTGAGTATGACCAGAGGTTTAAGGTTGATTCACTTGCATCAGGAATTCTTGATTTTGATAAAGGCACTTCAACTTTTACATGCTCGACGCAGTTGAGTCCATACCAGCGTGTAAATATTTTAGGTACAGAAGGTCGAATTGAAATTGAGATTCCGTTTAATGCTCCGCCAGACAAGCCATGTAGAATGTTTTTACAGAAAGGATATAGCATAAAAGAAATCACATTTGATATTTGTGACCAATATATGATTGAATGCGATTTATTCTCTCAGGCGATATTGAATAATACGAAAGTTCCGACTCCTCTTGAAGATGCAGCCGCGAATATGAAAGTCATTGACAAAATATTCGAAAGCGCAAAAAATAACTCATGGAGCAAAATATCTTAGTATCAATACGCTTGCATGTATTATAATCCGGCTGAAAATAATAAATAGATTGTAATCATTTTTTATAGATAGGAGTCGAATTATGAAGTACAGGGCATTAGGGCGAACAGGCTGGAAAGTATCGGAAATAAACTTTGGTGCATGGGCAATCGGCGGAACATGGGGACCAGTCGATGACAAGGAATCGCTGGATGCTTTGCGCACCGCAATCGATATGGGAGTAAATTTCATCGATACAGCCGATGTTTATGGCGACGGCCGAAGCGAGCGTTTAGTCGGGCAAATATGCAGGGAATCGAAAGAGCAGATTTATGTCGCAACAAAAGCCGGCAGGCGTCTTAATCCGCATGTAGCAGAAGGATATAACAAAAAGAATCTTACCTCTTTTGTGGAACACAGCCTGAAAAACCTGGGTGTCGAGACGATTGATTTGCTCCAGCTTCATTGCCCGCCTACGGAGGTGTTTTATAATCCTGAAGTATTTGGTGTGCTGGATGAGTTTGTAGGGCAGGGGAAATTGCGCTATTACGGCGTGAGTGTCGAAAAAGTCGAGGAAGCTCTCAAGGCGATTGAATATCCGAATGTGCAAACTGTGCAGATTATTTTTAATATGTTTCGTCAAAGGCCGTCGGAGCTTTTCTTCAGGCAGGCGAAAAAGCGAAAAGTTGGAATTCTTGCAAGAGTCCCTTTAGCTTCCGGCTTGCTTACGGGAAAAATGAAACCTGATACGAAATTTACAGCCGATGACCATCGAACATTTAACAGGCACGGCGAAGAGTTTGACAGGGGAGAAACTTTTTCAGGCGTGGATTACGAGCTTGGTTTAGAAGTGGTTGAACAGCTAAAAGAAATCTGTCCCGAAAATATGTCGCTGGTACAGTTTGCGTTAAAATGGATTTTAATGTTCGACGCAGTGACATGCGCAATCCCCGGCGCAAGACGACCATCCCAGGCAGAAGAAAATTTCTCGGCTTCAGATTTGCCTGCGATTCCGAAAGAAACTATGGATAAAGTTAAAGAAATATATGATTCTAATATCCGTAAGCATGTGCATCATTATTGGTAAGCGATTTATAAAGAAAATATGAGTGATTTTATAATACGGCCATATCATAAGGAAGACTACAAAGAAGTAATTGAATTGTGGTCAGAATGCGGCCTGATTGTTCCACAAAATAATCCAGAGCGTGACATAGAAAGAAAGCTGAAAGTCAATCCAGAGTGGTTTCTTGTCGGGGAGTTTGAAGGTAGAGTAATTGCAAGCTGTATGGCTGGTTATGAAGCTCATCTCTTCTAGCTCTTATTGAGAGCATAATAGTCATGATGTTGACAGTTTTAGGTGTTTTATTACCTTATGCACAAATTCTTTCACAGGCCTCAGATATATTGAACGTTGATTTTGAAACGATGCAAATACTTCATCCACGGTATATTATAAATTTTGTTCTTGCCGGTACAATAGCATATATAACTTTCAAGAAAAGTATTCTAGAACTTGGAAGTAGTGATTAATAGTTTTTTGTAAAATGAGCTTATATTTTTTTCATTCCTGGAGGCATGTCGATTCCGACTTTTCCCCGTGCATCTCTGAAATCTGATATGATTTTTACGGCCTTAAAAGGATCATCTGCCATAGTGAAGACGTCAATATCTTCAGGTGAGATGTAGCCGTGGTCACGCAGCATAGTTGTTTTTATCCATTTAATAAGACCATCCCAATATTCACTGCACATTAATACAACAGGGAATGACGCCTGTTTGAAAGTCTGAATCAATACAAGTGATTCGAAGAACTCATCCATTGTACCGTAACCACCGGGGAAAACGATAAAGCCATGAGCATATTTAAGGAACATTACCTTGCGTATGAAGAAATACCTGAAATGCAGTGACAGGTTTTGGTAGTCGTTTGGGATTTGTTCCATTGGAAGCTCGATGTTCAGACCTATGCTCTGGCCTCCCGCATCGGCGGCTCCTTTATTAGCGGCTTCCATGATACCGCCTCCGCCTCCTGTAATTACTGCAAAACCATGTTTAACAAGCTCCGCCGCGGTAAGTACAGCGAGCTTGTAATAATTCTCGTCGGCTGTGGTACGCGCAGAGCCGAAAATCGAAACCGCTGGTCCCACAGAGGCAAGCTCCTCGAAGCCTTCTGTGAATTCCGCCATTACTCGAAATATTCGCCATAAATCCTGTACCGGGTTTTCAGTTATTTCCATCATAAAAAAATTCCCTTATAAATAGTTTTGAATTTTTAGTTCTTAGTTTTTGGTTATAACTCATAATTCAAAACTGTTTTTACCAAAGTTCCGGTTTATTCGCGGAAGGGCAGTATTGAGCGATCTTGCATTCCGGACATTTTGGTTTGCGTGCTATACAAATATTTCTGCCATGAGTAATTATCAAATGACTGAACAGTGTCCAGTCTTTCTGTGGTACTATTTCGGCTAAATCGAATTCCAACTTTACCGCATCGCTGTTATCGGACAATCCCAATCGCCTGCTTAGTCTTATAACATGTGTATCGCATGTTATTCCGGGAATTCCGAATGCATCTCCGAGGACGCAGTTGGCAGTTTTTCTTCCGACTCCGGGAAGCGTAACAAGCTTCTCCATCGAGCTGGGGACTTTCCCGCCAAACTGCTTGTCTATCTTTATACATGCCTGCTTGATATTTTTAGCCTTATTGCGATAAAAACCGGTGCTTTTTATATCATTTTCGATTTGACTTATATCAGCTTTTACCCAGTCCTGTGCTGATTTATATCTTTTGAATAAGTCTTTTGTAACTATATTGACGCGAGCGTCTGTGCATTGTGCCGATAGGATGGTCGCAATCAATAGTTCCAGCGGGTTCTTAAAATTCAGCGCGATTTTCGCATCGGGATAAACCTTTTTCAAAATAGGCAGGATTATGCCGACCCGCTCTGCTGCTTCTTTCTTATCAACTTTTCCAGTCTTTTTCTTCATTGAAGACTATCCTTATAATAAAGAGAATCCTTTTCTGTTCATAAAAGTCTAAAATAATTCTCCCGAACGAGCAATGAAAAACTTATAATCCCTTTTGTTGCGAAGTTATGCACGGATAGAAGAAGAATAAATTTAAAAAAGAAGTTTAAAAAACCATATATTTTTTATACAATCACGCCCAAATCGTTTAGTGTTTCGTAGAAGCAGTAAGCTAATGAAATACGAGAATAATTTTTATCGATTTAATAGGGAGTAACACATGAGAATAAGAATGTCATTATTTATCATCGTAATGCTAATCAGTACCTTGTTTGTCGGGTGCTCAAGTAGTCCCAGTCAACAGGAGCTTGCTTTTGAATCAATAGAAGGCAAGACACACTCAGCGGTTACTCCGGTATCTCGAAATGATTCATGGTGGATGCCGCGTCAAGAAGCTGTAAATGCCAGACTTGAACAAGGAAATGTAGATTTATTGTATATCGGTGACTCGATTACTCACAATTTTGATAATGCCGGCCGGCAAGTATGGAATAAATATTATGCTCCTCGCAATGCGGTTAATATGGGTTTTAGTGGTGATCGCACACAGCATGTTCTCTGGCGTCTTGAGCATAGTGATTTCAGAAATGTCAAACCAAAACTCGCCATAATAATGATTGGTACGAATAATTCAAATAGTCATGACAATACAGCAGAAGAGATTGCCGATGGAATAATCGCGATTTGCCAGCGGCTGCGCACAAAACTTCCAGAAACTAAGATTCTCCTGCTTGCTATTTTCCCGCGTAATCCGAGACCATCAGCTCAGCGAGAAAAAAATGCTAAAGCAAGCTTGCTCGCTTCTCAAATTGCAGATGGCAAGATGATTCACTATCTTGACATAAACAGTAAGTTTCTTACTGAAGACGGAGAGCTAACAAGGGATATTATGTCCGACTATCTGCATCCGGGTCAAAAGGGATATCAAATCTGGGCCGAAGCGATAGAACCTACAGTAGCAAAATTGTTAGGTGAAAAACAAATACAATAAAATACAAAAAGTTTATAATTTCTTAAAAAAAACAACGAGCTGAATGTTTCTATTTATTGGTAAAGGACGTGTCAAATGAGACACACAGTACAAATTACAAAGTTACAGATGTTTTTTGTTGTAAGCATAGCATTGATTTTATTTCAAAGTGAATGCACTAATCCTGTTGCCAAATCTACGCGTGAGCGAATTTCAATCAATCATGGTTGGAGTTTTACAATGGGTGATCCCGCCGCTGAAAATACAGAGACTCTTGATTATCCTGTTAATCGCAGTCGTAGTCGCGGCGGCTTTGGAAATCGCGGCGGCCGCGATGGGGCGGCACAAGTTGAGTTGGTACCCGGGTGCTTGGAATATATCGTAACGTTTGGCTAACCAAAACCTCGCCCGTTCATATAGGTCAATGGGGAACATGTATTACCACGCCAGAGATTACAGAAGAATCTGCAACTATATCTCTGGATATGACTGTCGCAAACGATTCAAAAAATGATACACGTGTCACTTTATCAACACGGATTTTCGAAATTAACTCCCAAGATAAAAAAGTAGGCGGGGCGGTTGCATCAATTGCTCCAGTCGAATTGATGATTAAATCCGGTGAAAAATCTACGACAGAAACAAGTGGAACAGTAAAAAATCCGAAATTATAGGGAACTGGTTTTTATAATAAGCAAA